>JBDHSS010000130.1:0-7942 GCA_039808205.1 Paracoccaceae bacterium
GCCCGCACCGCCGGCGATCTCGCCCGCGAGCGCGGCCACGACGCCGCTCGCCACCGCCGCGGTGGCGAGGCGCGCCGCCACGAAGACCGCGGCGCCGCCGGTGCAGGAGCGGCCGAGGAGCAGCATGACGGTCGCGATGATCGGCAACGGGCTGAGCGACACCGCCACCGCGTAAGGCAGGAGATCGCCGAGGATCTGCAGCATCCCGTCCCTCGCTCGCCGACGCGCCGAGCCTACCCCCGGCGGCTTCCGGCGCAAGCGCGAACGCCTCCGGGCTTGACAGAGGGAGTCCGCTCGGGGTTCGCTCGGGCTGCTCCCCGCGAAAGGGACGCACCGCCGGCAACGTCCGGCACCGGGAGGGAAGACCAGATGGACGACCGCGTGGCTTCGTGCCGGGTGCACGGCCCAAGGGCGCCGCGCCGGCAGCATCGCGCGCCGTCCGCACGCATCAGGGGAGGATTGAGATGCACCGGATCAAGCGGACGCTCGTCGCCGGCGCCATGGCGCTCGGCCTCGCCGCCGGCGGACTGACGGCGGCGGAGGCGAAGACCTACTACTGGATCTCGCACGGCTCGCCGGCCGATCCGGTCTGGACCTACTTCCTGCAGGGTGCCGAGCAGTGGGCCAAGGACACCGGCAACACGGTGAATACCTCGTTCCACAACGGCGACGTCGCGTCGCACCAGGAGGCGGTGCGCGCGGCGATCGCAGCGCATGCCGACGGCATCGTCACCACGAGCCCCGACCCCGGCAGCCTGGTCGCGGTCGCCAAGGAGGCCAACGACGCCGAGATCCCGATCATCAACTTCAACACCCCCGACCCGACCGCGAGCTTCGACGCCTACGTCGGCGGCGACAACGTGGTGTTCGGCGCCTCGTGGGCGCAGTACCTCGTCGACAACGGGCTGGTGAAGGCGGGCGATTTCGTCTGGATGCCGGTCGAGGTGCCCGGCGCCACCTACGGCGTGCAGGAAGAAGAGGGCATCAAGTCGGTGTTCGAGCCGCTCGGCATCACCTGGGAGGTGACCGACGCGACGCTCGACCAGGGCGAGATCATCAGCCGGATGACCGACTACCTGACCGCCAACCGGGCGAAGATCAAGGCGATCATCGGCCTCGGCGATCTGGTCACCGGCTCGATCAAGCGCGTCTTCGACCAGGTCGGCGTGAAGCCGGGCGAGATCCCGGTGGTTGGCTGGGGCAACTCGCTCGACACCACGCAGGAGGTGCTGACGGGCTACGTCAACGCCGCGCAGTGGCAGGATCCGCAGGCGACCTCCTATGTCGCGCTGTCGCTCGCGGCGATGGAGGCGGGCGGCATACCGGCGGGCTTCAACGTCATCACCGGTGCCCTCTACGACAAGGACGCCGCGCAGATCTACGACGACATCCTGTCGGGCAAGTAGCGCCCGCGCGGGGACCGGCCCCGTCCCCGCTCCCTTCCCCGCATGGCCGAGGCCCTCTTGCAGAACCGTTCGCTTCTGGCGCGCTTCGTCGCCATGCCCGAGTTCGGACCGCTGGTCCTGCTCGTCGCCGAGATCGCGCTCTTCACCGCGATCAACCCCGCGTTCCTGTCGGCGCTCAACGTCTCGAACACGCTGACCTTCACTGTCGAGCTCGGCATCATCGCGCTCGCGATGACGCTCCTCATGACCGCGGGCGAGTTCGACCTGTCGGTCGGCTCGATGTTCGGCTTCGCGCCGGTCCTGATGTGGACGCTTTTCAACGCGGGCGTCCTGCCGTTCGGGATGTCCTTCCTCGTCGCCATGCTGGTCGCCTGCGGCATCGGGCTCTTCAACGGCCTTTTCGTCACCCGCCTCAAGATCCCGTCGTTCCTCGTCACCCTCGGAATGCTGCTCGTGGTGCGCGGCACCGCGCTCTACATCACCGACGGCTTTCCGCAGCGGACGTGGAGTGCGGCGGGAACCTGGCTCGCCACCCTCCTCGTCGGCGACTTCACCGTCGGGCCGTTCCGCATCTACGCCTCGCTCTTCTGGTTCGTCGCCCTCGCGCTCGTCTTCGGCTGGCTCCTCACCCGCAGCAAGGCCGGCAACTGGATCCAGGCTTCGGGCGGCAACCCGCTCGCGGCGCGCGCCCGCGGCGTCAAGGTCGAGCGCACCAAGATCGCGCTCTTCATGCTGACCGCGACCTGCGCCGCCTTCGCCGGCATGATCTCGTCGATCCGCACCGCCGCGGCCAACCCCAACAGCGGTACCGGCTACGAGCTCGAGGTCATCGCCATGGTGGTGATCGGCGGCACGGTGCTGACCGGCGGTCGCGGCACCATCCTCGGCACCGTTATCGGCACGCTGATCCTGCGCGTGATGCGCAACGGCATCGTGCTGATCGGCGTGCCGGGCCTCGCCTACAACATCTTCGTCGGCGCGATCATCCTCGGCATGATGGCGCTGCACTCGTGGCTGGAACGCCGGCACAACGCGGGGGTCTAGCGCCATGGCCGACCTGATCCGGATGACCAACATCCGCAAGCAATACGGCAACGTCGTGGCACTCGACGGCGTCGACTTCCATGTGGCCGAGCGCGAGATCGTCGGCCTCCTCGGCGACAACGGCGCCGGCAAGTCGACGCTCATCAAGGTGTTGTCGGGTGCGGTGCCGATCACCAGCGGCGAGATCTTCGTGCGCGGCAAGCGCGTCGAGATCCGCTCGACCACCGACGCGATCCAATGCGGCATCGAGACGATCTATCAGGACTCCTCGCTGGTGCCGCAGCTCTCGATCGCCCGCAACCTCTTCCTCGGCCGCGAGCCGACGAAAGGGCCGTTCGGCAGCCTCGACTTCGAGGCGATGAACGCGGCGGCCAAGGGCCTCCTGCGCCGGGTCGGCATCGAGAAGGACATCCCCCCCGACACCGCCGTCAGCGCGCTCTCGGGCGGCGAGCGCCAGGCGGTGGCGATCGCGCGCGCGATGCACTTCGCCAACGACCTCATCATTCTCGACGAGCCGACCAACAACCTCGGCGTCGCAGAGACGCAAGGGGTGCTGAACTTCGTGCGCAGCGCCCGCGCCTCGGGGCACTCGTGCATCTTCATCGCCCACAACATCCACCACGTGTTCCAAGTCGTCGACCGCATCGTGGTGATGCGCCGCGGCCGCAAGGTCGCCGACGACGTCGACCCGAAGGCGACCACCGTCGAGGGGGTGGAGGCGATCATCACCGGCATGACCGCCGACGGGAGGCCGCTGGCATGACCGACCGTCCGCTCGTCCTCGTCGCCCCCGAGCCGCGCACGCTTGCCGAGGTCTTCACCCCGGAGGCGCTCGCGACGCTCCGCAGCCGCTACCGCCTGCACGAGACCGACGCCACCACGGTCGCGCAACTGCCGCGCGCGCTGCTGGCCGAGGCGCGCTACATCCTCGGCCAGCCGCCGCTCGACGCCGAGGCCATCGCCGCGATGACGGGCCTCCGCGCGATCCTGAACGTCGAGAGCAACCTGCTGCAGAACATGCCGTATGCGCCCCTCTTCGCGCGCGGCATCCACGTGCTGACCGCGGGCCAGGTGTTCGCCCAGCCGGTCGCCGAGATCGGCCTCGGCTTCGCGCTCGCGCTCGCCCGGCAGATCGTCGAGGCGGACGCGGCCTTCCGCGACGGCCGCGAGGCGTGGGGCCTCGCGGGTACGCGCCAGTCGCGCCTGCTCGCCGGGGCGGAGGTCGGCCTCGTCGGCTATGGCGACCTCGGCCGGGCGCTGCATCGCCTGCTGGTGCCGTTCCGTGCCCGGCTGCGGGTCTTCGACCCGTGGCTGCCCGGCGCGGTGATCGCCGAGACCGGCGCCGAACCCGCACCGCTCGAGACGGTGCTGTCGGAGAGCGACGTCGTCTTCGTCGTGGCCTCCGTCACCTCCGAGAACGCGGGCTTTCTCGGCGCGGACGCCTTCGCCCGCATGCGTCCCGGCGCCGCCTTCATCCTCCTGAGCCGCGCCGGCGTCGTCGACTTCGACGCGCTGATCGCCGCCGTCGCCGCCGGCCGCATCGTTGCCGCGAGCGACGTCTGGCCGGAGGAGCCGCTCCCCCTCGACCACCCCGTGCGCCGGCTGCCGGGCTTCCTGCGCTCCGCCCACCGCGCCGGCGCGCTTCCCGTGGCGCTGACGCGGATGGGCGACATGATGCTCGACGACATGGCGCTCCTCGACCGCGGCCTGCCGCCGGTCCGCTGCAAGCGCGCCGAGCGCGAGACCGTGGCGCGGATGCGCTCGAAGCCGGTGGCGCGGACGTGAGGCTGGGGAACGCGCCCCTTGGTTTCGGTCATGCTGCCTCCGGGCGAGCAGCTTCGGATCAAGACGTTCGGCGACGTGCGCGACGGTGCCGCGTCCACTTCGCGGATTTGGGGTACACAAATCCGCGCGCGCCTGCCTGCCGATTGGCAGGCGCGATAGGCGCGCCCGCCGGGCAGGCGCGCGCGGATTACCAGCGCCGGTGCAGCTGCCCGCCCCTCGGCATCCGCGCGTCCCGCGCTCCAGCCGACGGCCCGGCGAACGCATGCGTTCGCTCGTCGGGCCGGGACCTCGCGAGGCGATGCCTCGCTTGTTGCAGGTTCGGGGTGCCTTTCCAATCGTTGGTTTAATCCGAAACGCGGTTCACGCGAATCTGCATTCCATCACCTTCAGATCGTGTAGAGCCGCAAACTCCGCCCCTCCATGCTGACCTCGGCGCCTGCGGCCAGCGGCTCGGCCTCCGGGTCGATCGCGCCGCTGCCGCTGTCGAGGCGCAGCCGCCACGGCCGCTCGGTGCCGCTCGGCGGCAGCACGAAGGGCACGTCGTCGAACGAGGCGTTCGCGAGCACGAGGGCGGCATTGCCTTGGTCGTCGGCCAGCGCCACGGCGAGCGCCAGCACGTTGCCGTCGTTCCACTCGGCCTCGGTCATCGGCTCGGCGTCGGTGCGCAACCAGCGCACCTCGGGCACCCCGCCGACCGCCGGGTCGTCGCCGCGCAGCCAGTGCGGCGAGGGCAGCAGGCCGAGCTCGCGCCGGAGCGCCAGCACCCCGGCGACGAACGTGCGGAACGCCTCCTCGCGCGGCTCGGGGCTCCAGTCCATCCACGCGAGCTGGTTGTCCTGGCAGTAGGCGTTGTTGTTGCCGTTCTGGGTGCGGCCGTTCTCGTCGCCCATCAGGATCATCGGCACGCCCTGGCTGACGAGGAGCGTCATCATCGCGAAGCGACGCATCCGGTCGCGCAGGTCGAGCACGCCCGGATCGTCGGTCGGCCCCTCGACGCCGCAGTTCCACGAGCGGTTGTCGTCGTGGCCGTCGCGGTTGTCCTCGCCGTTCGCCTCGTTGTGCTTGTCGTTGTAGGCGTAGAGATCGGCGAGCGTGAAGCCGTCGTGGGCGGTGATGAAGTTGATGCTCGCCCACGGCCGGCGGCCGCGGCGGTCGAAGATGTCGCCCGAGCCGAGGAAGTTGCGCGCGAAGCTGTCGACGGTGCCCTGGTCGCCCTTGACGTACGCGCGGATGTCGTCGCGGAAGCGGCCGTTCCACTCGGCCCAGCCGGGCGGGAACGAACCGACCTGATAGCCGTAGTCGCCGAGATCCCAGCTCTCGGAGATCATCTTCACCTTGGCGAGCACCGGGTCCTGGGTGACGGCATCGAGAAACGGCGAGTTGAAGTCGACGTTGGCGCGATCGCGGGTGAGCGTCACCGCGAGATCGAAGCGGAAGCCGTCGACGTGGCACTCCTCGACCCAGTAGCGCAAGCTGTCCATCACCATCTGCACCACGCGCGGGTGGCGCAGGTTGACGTTGTTGCCGCAGCCGGTGGTGTCGAAGTAATACCGCGGCTCGTCGCCGAGCACGTAGTAGCTCGCGTTGTCGAGGCCGCGGAAGCTGAGCGTCGGCCCGAGCTGGTTGCCCTCGGCGGTGTGGTTGTAGACGACGTCGAGGATCACCTCGATGCCGGCCTCGTGCAGCCGCTGCACCATGGTCTTGAACTCGGCGATGTCGTTGCCCGGCATCAGGTAGCGCGGCGCCGGCGCGAAGAAGCCGATGGTGTTGTAGCCCCAGTAGTTCGCAAGCCCCTTCTCGACCAGGTGGCGGTCGTCGAAGAACGCCTGGATCGGCATCAGCTCGATCGCGGTGACGCCGAGCCGCGAAAGGTGCTCGACCACCGCCGGCGAGCCGAGGCCCTCGAAGGTGCCGGCGAGCGGCGGCTTCAGCTCCGGATGGCTCATCGTCATGCCCTTGACGTGCGCCTCGTAAATCACCGTCTCCCACCAGGCGCGCGAGCGCGGCCGCTCCTGGCCCCAGGTGTGCGCGGGGTCGATGATCCGGCACTTCGGCATCGCCCGCGCGCTGTCGCGCTTGTCGAACGACAGATCCTGATGGCGGCTGCCGATGCGGTAGCCGTAGAGCGAGTCGTGCCAGCGGACCTCGCCGGCGTAGGCGCGGGCGTAAGGGTCGAGCAGGAGCTTGTTGGCGTTGAAGCGGTGGCCGGCCTGCGGCTCGTAGGGGCCGTGCGCCCTGAGGCCGTAGAGCTGGCCGGGACGCAGGTCGGGGAAATAGCCGTGCCAGACCTCGTGGGTGAATTCCGGCAGCGCGATGCGGTCGGTCTCGCGCCGCCCCTCCGGGTCGAACAGGCAGAGCTCGATCTTCGTCGCGTTGGCCGAGAACACCGCGACGTTGACGCCCGAACCGTCCCAGCTCGCGCCGAGCGGGAACGGCTGGCCGGACGTAACCCGGAGAGTTGATGCCATGATTGGGAACCTCGCTCGTTGCTGCCTCGTTCAAGCTGTGACCGCCCCGATCGTTCCCGCGACGCATGCGTTCGCGCGCGCCAATGGCGTTGTCTCAGCGCGGCAGGAACGGTAGCAGCTCGTCCACGGTCATCACCGTGCAGTAGAGAAGGTTCAGTGTCGCCAGCTCGCGCCGGTGGATCGCCTCGGTGCCGGCGGCGCAGGCGTCCTCGACGAGCACGACGCGGAAGCTCGCGTCGGCAAGCGCGCGCACCGTCGAGGACACGCACTGGTCGGTGAGCACGCCGGCGACAACGACATCCGTGATGCCGACGGTGCGCAGCAAGAGCTCTAGCCCGGTGCCGGCGAGCGCGCTGTCGCCGGTCTTGGTCACCACGGCCTCGCCGGCGACGGGCGCGATCTCCTGCGGGATCTGCGCGGCGGGGTCGTCGTCGAGGATCAGCGCCGCACCGGCGCCGCCGCGCACCGGCGGCCGGTCGAGGCCGTCGGCGCGGTGGCCGGCGAGGCGGGCGAAGGCGACGTCGAGGTCGGCGGCGCGGAAGCCCGCGAGGAGCCGCGCCACGTTCGGCACCACCACCGCGCGCATCCGGTCGTGGAACGGCTGCCAAGCGGCGAGCCGCGCGCGCTCGGCCGTGTCGAGGCCCTCGGGCGCCGGCGTGTCGAGATAGGCGTGCTGCACGTCGACGACGAGCAGCGCCACGCGGCCGCGCGCAAGCTCCGGCGCCGGCGGCGGCGGCAGGGCGCGGGTGTAGAACGAGCGGTGCCGTTGCTGCCAGCCGGCCTCCGCATCGGCGTCGGTGCCGGGGTCAGGGCGGATCGAGCACCTCCTTCGCGGCGTTGAGCATCGCCGCCAGCGCCCCGGAGCCGCCGAGGTCGGGATGCACCCGCCGCATCAGCCGGTGATAGGCGGCGCGCACCTCCTCGACGCTGGCGCCCGGCGCAAGGCCGAGGATGCGGTACGCCTCGGTAGGCGTCATGCCCGTGCCCGGCGGCGCGCTCGCCTCATCGCGGCGGCCGGCGCGGTCGAGCCAGGCGAGGAGCAGCGCGAGGCTGTCGTCGTCGCCGTCGGCCTCGAAGCCGGCGGCAAGCTCGCGCACCGCCTCGGGCGGCAGCTGCGAGAGCCGCCGCCCGGCGTGGGCGCCGCGCAGCACCTCGCCGTCCATCGCGCCGCTGGCACGGTCGAGCGTCATCCGAAGCCCGGCGCTCGCCACCTCCGACGTGCCGCCGGCCGCCCGGCCC
>JBDHSS010000131.1:0-7932 GCA_039808205.1 Paracoccaceae bacterium
GGCGCCGCGGCGGCGACCTGGCGCGACGCGCTGGTCGCGCTCGGCCGGCGCGCCGAGATCGCGCTGGCGGCGGTGACGCCGGTGCCGCCGCCGCGGACCGAGGCGGCGCGGCGCATCGGCCTTCTCGCCATCGAGCAGGCGGCCTGGGCGTTCTGCGAGGCCGACGATCGGTTCAGTGTCGCGGCGACGCGCACCGAGATCGACTGGGCGCTGAAGCACGGCCGGCTCACCGTCTGGGCGCCGTCGCACCTCGCGACCGCGGCGCTGCGCCATCCGGCGCCCGATCCCGACGCGCCGGTGGCGCTCGCGGTCTGGCTGGCGCAGGAGCTCGGCGCCGAGATGCTCGCAGCCACAGCCGTGCCGGCGGACTTGCCGGCTGGCGTGCGGCACCTCGCCGGGCCGCGGGATCTGGCTTCGCTCGACCAGGAGGACCCAGGATGACCGCCGCATCGCCCCCCACCGTCAATTTCGGGTTCCGAGCGCCGGATTTCCGCGCTGCCGACACCCGCGGCCGCGTCTGGGCGCGCGACGAGCTGCGCGGGCCGAAGGGGCTGGTGCTGCTCTTCCTCGCCAACGACTGCCCCTATGTGGCGGCGATCGCCGACAAGCTGGCGCGCGAGGCCAAGGCGCTCCACGACCTCGGCTTCGGCGTCGTCGCGATCGCGTCGAACGACGTGGCGCAGTCGCCGGCCGACGGCGTCGCCGGGATGGCGAGCTTCGCGCGCACCCACCGCTTCGCCTTTCCCTATCTGCACGACGTGACCCAGAGCATCGCACGTGCGTATGGCGCGGTCTGCACGCCCGACTGCTTCGGCTTCAATAGCGAGCTGCAGCTGCAATACCGCGGCCGGTTCGACGAGAGCGGGCCCACGGCGATGCCGTCGGCCCGGCGTGAGCTCTACGACGCCATGCGCGAGATCGCGAGCACCGGCAACGGCCCGCGCGAGCAGGCGCCGGCGTTCGGCTGCGCGATCAAGTGGAAGGCGGCGTGACCGTCGCGCCGACCCGCCGCGCGCGGCTCGTCTTCGACCTGGACGGCACGCTGATCGATTCGAACCCGACGCTGGCCAGCACCGGCAACGCGCTCCTGGCCGAGCTCGGGCGCCCGCCGGTGGACGAGGCGACCTCGGCCCGCTTCGTCGGTCACGGCGTCGACGCGCTGGTCGAGCGGCTGCTCCGGCACACCGGCGGCATCCCCGGAGACGCGCTCGCCCCCCACGTCCGCCGCTTCCGCGCGATCTACGCCGACGATCCGGTGACCGGCACCACCGTCTACCCCGGCGTCACGGCGGCGCTGGCTGCGCTCGCAACGGCCGGCCATCGGCTCGGGGTCTGCACCCAGAAGCCGAACGCGCCGGCGCTGACGCTGCTTTCGGCGCTCGGGCTGATGCCGCCGGTGACTGGCTTCACCGGCGGCGACAGCCTCGACGTGCTGAAGCCCGACCCGATGATGCTGCGCCATACCGCCGACCAGCTCGGTGACGGGCCGGTCCTGATGATCGGCGACAGCGAGACCGACGCCGAGACCGCGCGGCGCGCCGGGGTGCCGTTCCTGCTGCACACCGAAGGCTATCGGTTGCAGGCGGTGGAGCTCCTGCCGCACGCCGCGCGCTTTGCCGACTGGGCCGAGCTGCCGGGCCTGGTCGCCGCGCACCTGAAGGACGCAGCCGTCGCATGAGCGAGGGCCATTACCGCCCGCTCCCGCGGAGCGGCGGTCCGCGGCCCGCTGGCGCGCTGCCGCTGGCCGGCGGGCCCCTCTGGTTTGCCGAGGTCGCCGAGCACACCCGCGACGCGCCGCCGCGGCTCCTGCCGGCGTGCGCCCTGCCCGACGCGGTGCGGGAACGCCTCGTCGCGCCGCGCGCCGCGGTGGTGGGGCTCGCGCTCGACCGGCCGCGGATCATGGGCGTCCTCAACGTCACGCCCGACAGCTTTTCCGACGGTGGCCGCCACCTCGCGGCGCGCGACGCCGTGGCGCGGGCCGAGGCAATGCTGGCCGAGGGCGCGGACATCCTCGACATCGGCGGCGAGTCGACCCGCCCCGGCGCCGAGCCGGTTCCTGAGGCCGAGGAGCGGGCCCGCGTGCTGCCGGTGATCGCGGCGCTGCGCGACGCCGGGGTGACGGCGCCGATCTCGATCGACACCCGCCACGCGGGCGTCGCCGGAGCGGCCTTCGCCGCCGGCGCCGACCTCTGGAACGACGTCGCCGCCCTCGCCCACGAGCCGGAGGGCCTGGCGACCGCGGCCGCGTCCGGCCGCCCGGTGTGCCTCATGCACGCGCAGGGCGATCCGCGCACCATGCAGGATGCTCCGTTCTACGACGACGTGCTGCTCGACGTCGCCGACTTCCTCGCGGCGCGGGTCGCTGCCGCCGAGGCGGCCGGCATCCCGCGCGCGCGCCTCCTCGTCGATCCGGGCATCGGCTTCGGCAAGACGGTGGCGCACAACCTGACGCTGCTGCGCGGCCTCGCGCTGCTGCACGGGATCGGCTGCGGCATCCTCGTCGGCGCCTCGCGCAAGCGCTTCATCGGCACGATCGGCGGCGCGCCCACAGCCTCCGACCGGCTGGGCGGCTCGGTCGCGGTGGCGCTCGAGGCTATGCGGCAGGGCGTGCAGGTGGTACGAGTGCACGACGTGAAAGAGACCCGACAGGCGGCCCTCCTCTGGTGGGCGCTGAACGGGCCCGGTCGAGGCGACCAGGAGTAGAGGCATGGCAAGGAAGCTCTTCGGCACCGACGGGGTTCGGGGCCGGGCGAACGACGGAGTGATGACGCCGGAGACGGCGCTGCGGCTCGGGCAGGCCGCGGGCCGGCACTTCACCAGCGGCGACCACGCGCACCGGGTGCTGATCGGCAAGGACACCCGGCGGTCGGGCTACATGATCGAGACGGCGCTGACCGCGGGCTTCACCTCGGTCGGCATGGACGTGTTCCTGGTCGGGCCGGTGCCGACGCCGGCGGTCGGCATGCTGGCGCGCTCGATGCGGGCCGATCTCGGCGTGATGATCTCGGCGTCGCACAACCCGTTCCAGGACAACGGCATCAAGTTCTTCGGCCCCGACGGCTTCAAGCTGTCGGACGCGGTGGAGGAGGACATCGAGGCGCGGCTCGACGCCGCTCCCGAGCTCGCCGAGCCGTCGCGCATCGGCCGCGCGCAGCGCATCGACGACGGCCGCGGCCGCTACATGGAGTTCGCCAAGACCACGTTCCCGAAGGGGCTCCGGCTCGACGGGCTCAAGGTGGTGGTCGACTGCGCCAACGGCGCCGCCTACCGCACCGCGCCCGAGGTGCTGTGGGAGCTCGGCGCCGAGGTGATCCCGGTCGGCGTCTCGCCCGACGGCTTCAACATCAACCGCGGCTGCGGCTCGACCCACCCCGAGGCGGCGGTGGCAGCGGTCGTCGCGCACCGCGCCGACCTCGGCATCACGCTCGACGGCGACGCCGACCGGGTGATGATCGTCGACGAGACCGGCAGGGTGGCCGACGGCGACCAGATCATGGCGCTCGTCGCCGACCGCTGGGCCGCCGAGGGGCGGCTCGCCCAGGGGACGCTGGTCGCGACGGTCATGTCGAACCTCGGGCTCGAGCGCCACCTCGCGGCGCAGGGGCTGAGGCTCCTCCGGACCGCCGTCGGCGACCGCTACGTCGTCGAGGCGATGCGCGAGGGCGGCTACAACCTCGGCGGCGAGCAGTCCGGGCACATCGTGATGACCGACTACGTGACCACCGGCGACGGGCTGATCGCCGGGCTGCAGTTCCTGTCGGCGCTGGTCGAGACCGGCAAGCGCGCGAGCGAGTTGGCGCGGGTCTTCCCCGCCTTCCCGCAGGTGCTGACCAACGTCCGCTATCGCACCGGCAGCGCGCCGCTCGACGAGGCGAGCGTGCGCGCGGCGATCGCCGCGGCCGAGGCGTCGATCGACGGCCGCGGCCGTCTGCTGATCCGCAAGTCCGGCACCGAGCCGCTGGTGCGGATCATGGGCGAGTGCGACGACCCCGAGCTTCTGAAGCGCGTCGTCGGCGAGATCGAGGCCGAGGTCGCGCGCTTCGCTTGAAGAGGAAGCTGACGCACGCGGCGGCGCCGGTTGACCCTTCGGAAGGGCAGGCTTATGTTGCAGCGCAGCTTCCTGGGACCGATCATGACCCTGCGTGCCGCCCCTTCCGACCAGGCGCTGGCTTCCGCGCCCGCCCGCTCGCTCAACGCCACGGCCTGCATCGCGCTCGCCGATGGCCAGGTGTTCTGGGGGCGCGGCTTCGGCGCGACCGGCGAGGCGGTGGGCGAGCTCTGCTTCAACACCGCGATGACCGGCTATCAGGAGATCATGACCGATCCCTCCTATGCCGGGCAGATCGTCACCTTCACCTTCCCGCACGTCGGCAACGTCGGCGTCACCCCCGAGGACGACGAGACTGCCGAGCCGTTCGCGGCCGGCATGGTGGTGAAGTGGGACCCGACCGAGCCGTCGAACTGGCGCGCGGCCGGCGACCTGCGCGACTGGCTGGCGCGGCGCGGCCGCATCGGCGTCGGCGGCGTCGACACCCGCCGCCTTACGCGGGCGATCCGCCTGCAGGGCGCACCGCACGTGGCGATCGCGCACCAGCCTAACGGCGACTTCGACCTCGATGCGCTGCGGGCGCTCGCGCGCGGCTTTCCCGGACTGACCGGCATGGACCTCGCGAGGGACGTGACCTGCGCCCAGAGCTACCGCTGGGACGAGATGCGATGGGCGTGGCCCGCGGGCTACGTCCGGCGCGCGGCCCCCGGCCACAAGGTGGTGGCCGTCGACTATGGCGCCAAGCGCAACATCCTGCGCTGCCTCGCCTCCGCCGGCTGCGACGTCACCGTGCTGCCCGCCACCGCGACCGCGGAGGAGATCTTCGCGCACGATCCCGAGGGCCTGTTCCTCTCCAACGGCCCCGGCGATCCCGCCGCCACCGGCGCGTACGCGGTTCCGATGATCGCCGAGGTGTTGGCGAGGTCCGATATGCCGATCTTCGGCATCTGCCTCGGGCATCAGATGCTGGCGCTGGCGCTCGGCGCGCGCACGATCAAGATGAACCACGGCCACCACGGCGCCAACCATCCGGTGAAGGAGCTCGCTACCGGCAAGGTCGAGGTCACGTCGATGAACCACGGCTTTACCGTGGACGGCCAGACCCTGCCCGCGGGGGTCGTCGAGACCCACGTGTCGCTCTTCGACGGCTCGAACTGCGGCATCGCCATGCTCGACCGGCCGGTGTTCTCGGTGCAGCACCACCCCGAAGCCAGCCCCGGGCCGCAGGACAGCTTCTATCTCTTCGAGCGCTTCGTCGCCTCGATGAAGTCGCGCCGCGCCGGCTGATCGGCGCGCGCCGCACGCGCATGAAGCTCCCCGGAACGACGCCGCTCGCCCAGCCCGCCACGTCCTGAACGACGCTATCGCGCCGGGACTCGCGCGCGCCCGAGGCCAATCGGCTCGTTGGTGCGGCGCGTTCTCCACAGTGCTTTGCATGGTCGAGCGATCGCCTTGCGCCAGCCCGCAGGGAACGCAGGCCCGCGAGGCGAGTTGGCACCAGAGCAGCGGGGCGCGGAGGGGCATGAGCGGAACGGGAACGACGGTGGCGCGGCGCGCCGCCTGGGGGGCGGAGCCGACCGAAGCGGGCGTGAGCTTCCGCGTCTGGGCGCCGGCCGCGGGCGAGCTCTGGCTCGAGATCGACGGCGAGCGGCATGCCATGCGCGCCGACGGCGCGGGGTGGTTCGAGGCGACGGTGCCGGCGGTGGCGGGGACGCCGTACCGGATGATCCTCGACGGCGAGCCGGTCGCCGACCCGGCGGCGCGGGCGATGCGGGGCGGGCTCGAGGGCACGGCGGTGGTGGTCGACCCGAGCGCCTTCACCTGGGCGCATCCGGAGTGGCGCGGGCGACCCTGGGAGGAGACGGTGATCTCGGAGATCCACGTCGGGACCTTCACCGAGGCCGGCACCTTCCGCGCGGCGATCGACCGGCTGCCCGAGCTCGCCGATGCCGGCATCACCGCGGTCGAGCTGATGCCGGTGGCGCAATTCCGCGGCGAGCGCGGGTGGGGCTACGACGGCGTGCTGCTCTATGCGCCGCACAGCGCCTACGGCACCCCGGACGACCTGCGCGCGCTCGTCGATGCGGCGCACGGGCTCGGGCTCATGGTGTTCCTCGATGTCGTCTACAATCACTTCGGCCCCGAGGGGAACCCGCTGCCGCGGCTCGCGCCCAAGTTCTTCCATTCCGATCGGCACACGCCCTGGGGCACGGCCATCGCCTACGAGGTGCCGGCGGCGCGGCGCTTCTTCATCGACAACGCGCTGATGTGGCTGCGCGACTACCGGCTCGACGGGTTGCGCCTCGACGCCGTCGACCACATCACCGACGAGGCCTCCGACGAGGAGATCCTCGTCGAGATCGCGCGCGAGATCCGCGCGGCCTTCCCCGACCGGCAGATCCACCTGCAGACCGAGGACAACCGCAACATTACCCGGCTTCACCCCCGCGACCCCGACGGGCGCACGCCGCTCTACACCGCCGAGTGGAACGACGACCTGCACAACGTCGCGCACGTGATCGCCAGCGGCGAGACCGAAGGCTACTACATCGACTTCGCCGTCGACCACTGGGGCAAGTATGCGCGCGCGCTGGCTGAAGGTTTCGCCTATCAGGGTGAGGCGTCGCGGCTCGAAGGCGGCGCGCCGCGGGGCGAGCCGAGCGCGCACCTGCCGCCGCTGGCTTTCGTCGACTTCCTGCAGAACCACGACCAGGTCGGCAACCGCGCCTTCGGGGAGCGGCTGACGAGCCTCGCGGCGGAGCCGCTCCTGCGCTCGCTGACCGCGATCCTGCTCCTCTCGCCGCACGTGCCGCTCTTGTTCATGGGGCAGGAGTGGGGCGAGACGCGGCCGTTCATCTACTTTACCGACCTCGACGGCGCGCTGGCGCGGGCGGTTCGCGACGGGCGGCGCAACGAGTTCGGCGGCTTCGCCGCCTTCAAGGATCCATCCTCGCGCGACCACATCCCCGACCCGAACGAGCGCTCGTCGTTCGAGGCCTCGCGGCTCGACTGGGGGGCCCGCAACCGGCCGGACGGGCGGGCGTGGCTCGACTTCACGCGCGCGCTCCTCGCGATCAGGCAGTCGGAGATCGTGCCGCACCTCGCGGGTGCCGGTGGCAACGCCGGCCGGGTGCTGGCGGCGCGCGACGGCGCCATCGCGGTCGACTGGCGCCTCGACGGCGCGATCCTGCGGCTCCGCGCGCGGCTCGACGACCACGCCGAGCCGCTGCTGCCGGCCGCGGGCCGGGTGATCTACCGCGGCGACGCGCGCCTCGCGCCGCACGAGGTCGTGGTGACGGTCGAGCCCGCATGATCGCGCCGGCGACCTACCGCCTGCAGTTCGGGCCCGGCTTCGGCTTCGCCGACGCGGCCCGGCTCGCGCCTTACCTGGCGCGGCTCGGGGTCAGCCACGTCTACCTCGCGCCGGTCTTTGCGGCGCGGCCGGGGTCGACGCACGGCTATGACGTGACCGATCCCGGCGCCTTCAATCCCGAGCTCGGCGGCGAGAAGGGGTTTCGCGCGATGGCGGCGGCGTTTCGCGCCGAGGGACTCGGGCTGCTGCTCGACATCGTGCCGAACCACATGGGGATCGGCGGCGCCGGCAACCGCTTCTGGCTCGACGTGCTCGAGCGCGGCGCGGCGAGCCCCCACGCGCGCTGGTTCGACATCGACTGGCGGACCGCCTGCGACGGGTCGCCGGGCAAGGTCTTGCTGCCGATCCTCGGCGCGCCGGCGGCGGAGGCGCTGACCGCGGGCGCGCTGGCGCTCGGCTTCGACGAGGGCCCGCCGGGCGGCTTTGCCATCCGGGCGCACGACGTGCACCGGCTGCCGGTGCGGCGCGAGGACTACGCCGCCATCCTGCGCGCGGGCGGGCTCGAGGCGCT
>JBDHSS010000132.1:0-7906 GCA_039808205.1 Paracoccaceae bacterium
GCATCCTGCGCGGCAAGCGGGTGCCGGTGGCGCAGGCCGGCAAGGTGCTCGAGGGCGCGACGCGGATGCCCTATTCGATCACCTGCCTCGACATCTGGGGCGAGGACGTCAAGGGCAACCCGCTGGTGTTCCAGCACGGCGACATCGACGGGCGCTGCGAGCCGACCGGGCGGGGCTTCCTGCCGGTGAACTGGCTCGGCTCGCCGACCGCGCTCCTGCCGCTCTGGATGGTGACCGAGGACGGCGCGCCCTATCTCGGCGATCCGCGCCGGGCGCTGGCCGCGGTCTGCGCGCGCTACGCGGCGCTCGGGCTGACGCCGGTGGTGGCGACCGAGCTCGAGTTCTACCTCGTCGACACCACCGGAGAAGTGCCGACGCCGCCGAAGTCGCCGGTGACCCACAAGTTCCTCGACGGCGACGGGGCGCTCTCGATCGACGACCTCGACCACTTCGAGGCGTTCTTCACCGACGTCTACGCCGCCTGCGACGCGCACGACGTGCCCGTCGACTCGGCGATCTCGGAGAACGGCGGCGGCCAGTTCGAGATCAACCTGCTGCACGTGCCCGATCCGTTGAAGGCGGCCGACGACGCGCTCTACTTCAAGCGCTTCGTGAAGGGGATCGCGCGCAAGTACGAGCTGGCCGCAAGCTTCATGGCCAAGCCGTTCCTCGATCGCGCCGGCAACGGCTTTCACGTGCACTTCAGCCTGCTCGACCAGGACGGGCGCAACGTCTTCGACAACGACACGCCCGAGGGATCGCCGACGATGCGGCACGCGGTCGGGGGCCTGCTCGAGATGATGCGCGCCTCGGCGCTGATCTTCGCGCCGCACCGCAACTCCTATCGCCGGCTGACGCCGAACGCGCACGTCGCCTCGGACGTGTGCTGGGGCTACGAGACCCGGGCGGCGGCGGTGCGGATCCCCGGCGGCTCGAACGCCGCACGGCGGATCGAGCACCGCGTGGCCGGGGCGGATGCCAACCCCTACCTGGTGCTCGCGGCAATCCTCGGCGCGGCGCTCGACGGCATCGAGGCGCGCGTCGAGCCGCCGGCGCCGATGGTGACGACCGGGCAGGGCGGCGCGACGCTGCCGATCGACTGGAAGGCGGCGATCGAGGCCTTCGAGGCGAGCGAGGCGATCGGCCGGGTCTTCGCGCCGATCCTGCGCGACACCTTCCTCGGCATGAAGAAGCAGGAGCTGCAGGTCTTCTCGCAGCAGATCAGCCCGTTCGAGCACGAGACCTACCTCGAGACGGTGTGACCGCTTCGACGCCGGCGGGTTGCGCGGCCCGGTTGCGGGACGCTAGTGTCCGGCGGCGGGCGGGGCCGCGGAAGGGCGGGATCGGGCGATGCTGGCGGGGCGAAGGATTCTGCTGATCATCGGCGGCGGCATCGCCGCCTACAAGAGCCTGGAGCTCGTCCGGCTCCTGCAGAAGGCGGGGGCCGCGGTGACGCCGGTGCTGACCGCCGCCGGGGCGGAGTTCGTGACGCCGCTCAGCATCTCGGCGCTGGCGAAGGCGGCCGTGCATCGCGAGCTCTTCGACCTGACCGCCGAGGCGGAGATGGGGCACATCGAGCTGTCGCGCAGCGCCGACCTCGTGGTCGTGGCGCCGGCGACCGCCGATCTGCTCGCCAAGCTCGCGCACGGGCTTGCCAACGACCTCGCCTCGACGCTGCTCCTCGCCACCGACAAGCCGGTCCTCGCCGCGCCGGCGATGAACGTGCGCATGTGGCAGCATCCGGCGACGCAGCGGAACCTCGCGACGCTGGCGGCCGACGGCGTGCGCCTCGTCGGGCCGGACGCCGGCGAGATGGCCTGCGGTGAGTTTGGCCCGGGCCGGATGGCCGAGCCGCCGCAGATCGTCGCGGCGATCGGTGCTGCCTTCGGCGCCGGCGCTGGCACCGGGGCGCTGGCAGGGCGCCACATTCTCGTCACCTCCGGGCCGACGCACGAGCCGATCGACCCGGTGCGCTACATCGCCAACCGCTCGTCGGGCCGGCAGGGCGGCGCGATCGCCGCGGCGCTGGCCCGGCGCGGGGCGCGCGTCACCTTCGTCACCGGGCCAGCCGAGGCGCAGCGACCCGCCGGCGCCACCGTCGTCGAGATCGAGACCGCGGCCGAGCTGCTGGCCGCGGTCGAGGCGGCGCTGCCGGCCGACGCCGCCGCCGTCGCCGCCGCGGTCGCGGACTGGCGTGTGGAAGGCGCCGCCGGGTCCAAGCTCAAGAAGGACGGCTCCGGCACGCCGCCGGCGCTGGTGCTGCGCGAGAACCCGGACATCCTGCGCACGATTGCCGGCCGCGCCGAGGGGCGGCCGCGGCTCGTCGTCGGCTTCGCCGCCGAAACCGACGACGTGGTGGCGAACGCCACCGCCAAGCGGCTGCGCAAGGGTGCGGACTGGATCGTCGCAAACGACGTGCGGCCTGCGACCGGTATCATGGGCGGCAGCGAGAACGCGGTGACGCTCGTCACCGCGGCCGGCGCCGAGGCGTGGCCGCGCATGTCGAAGGACGCGACCGCCGAGCGTCTGGCCGAGCGAATCGCCGAGGCGCTGGCGTGACCGTCGCCGTGCGCATCCGCCGGCTGCCGTCGTGCGACCCGGCGCTGCCGCTGCCCGATTACGCGACCGGCGGCGCCGCCGGCCTCGATCTCGCGGCCAACCTCGCGCCCGCGGATCGGGCGTCGGGCGTCGTGCTTGCCCCCGGCGCCCGCGCGCTCGTGCCCTCCGGGCTCGCCGTGGCGATCCCGGAGGGCTACGAGATCCAGGTGCGCCCGCGCTCGGGCCTCGCGCTCCGCCACGGGCTCGCGCTCGTCAACAGCCCCGGCACCATCGACAGCGACTATCGCGGCGAGATCGGGCTCATCGTCATCAACCACGGCGCGGCGCCGGTGACGATCGCCCACGGCATGCGCCTCGCCCAGCTGGTGCTCGCCCCCGTCGTCCGCCTCGCCTGGGTCGAGACCGACGCACTCGATGCGAGCCGGCGCGGTGACGGCGGCTTCGGCTCGACGGGGACTGGACGGCAGTCATGACGCTGTCGCTGGAGGAGCTGGAGCGTTACGCGCGTCACATCGTGCTGCCCGAGATCGGCGGGCCCGGCCAGCAGGCGCTCGGCCGCGCCCGCGTGCTCGTCGTCGGCGCCGGCGGGCTCGGGGGCCCGGCGCTCCTCTACCTCGCCGCTGCCGGCATCGGCGCGCTCGAGGTCGTCGACGACGACACCGTCGCGCTCTCGAACCTGCAGCGCCAGGTGCTGTTCGCCACCGCCGACATCGGCGCGCCGAAGGTCGATGCCGCGGCGCGCGCGCTGGCGCGGCTCAACCCGCACGTCCAGGTCGTGCCGCACGCCACCCGCCTCGACGCCGCCCTCGCGGCGCGGCTGGTGCCGGCGGTCGATCTTGTCCTCGACGGCAGCGACAACTTCCCGACCCGCCGCCTGGTCAACGCCGCCTGCGTCGCCGCCGGCAAGCCGCTCGTCACCGCGGCGATGAGCCGCTGGGAGGGTCAGCTCGGCCTCTACCACCCGGCCAGCGGCGGTCCGTGCTACGACTGCGTGTTTCCCGAGACCCCCGACCCCGCCCTGGTGACGCCGTGCGCGCTCGCGGGCATCGTCGGCGCGCTGCCGGGCGTCATGGGATCGCTGATGGCGCTCGAGGCGATCAAGCTCGTCGCCGGCGCCGGCACGCCGCTGCGCGGGGCGCTGCTGCTCTACGACGCGCTCGGCGCCGACGTCCGGCGGATCCGGACACGGCCGCGGCCCGACTGCGCGGTCTGCCACGGCGCGGGTGCCGCGGCACCCGAGGCGGCGCGATGATCGACGTGCGCCCGGTCGGCGCGATCATCGGCTGGCTGGTGGTGATCCTGGGCGGGCTGATGCTGGCGCCGATGCTGCTCGACTTCTGGGACGGCAACGGCAACGCCGAGGCCTTCGCCGTGGCCGCCGTCGTCACCATGGTCGCCGGCGCGGGGGTGGCGCTCGCCTGCAGCGCGGCGGAGCCGCGGCCGCTCAACCTGCGCCAGGGGTTCCTCCTCACCGCCGGCTCGTGGGCGATCTATCCGGCGGCCGCCGGGCTGCCGCTGATGCTCGGCGCGCCGCACCTCGATTTCACCGACGCCTACTTCGAGTTGACCTCCGCGCTCACCACCTCGGGCGGCACGGTGATCGTCGGGCTCGACGGGCTGCCGCGCGGCGCGCTGCTCTGGCGCGTGCTCAACACCTGGGTCGGCGGCATCGGGGTGATCCTGCTGGCGATGATCCTGCTGCCGATCCTCAACATCGGCGGAATGCAGCTGTTGCGGAACGCCGACTTCAACACGCTCGGCAAGGTGATGCCGCGCGCGAAGGCGATCGCCGCCTCGATCGGCGTCGTCTACGCCACGCTGACGCTCGCCTGCGCGCTCGGCTACGTCTGGGCCGGCATGGCCGGCTTCGATGCGCTGGTGCATGCGATGTCGACGGTGGCGACCGGCGGCATGGCCAACCGCGACAACTCGTTCGCCGACTTCTCCCCGGCGGCGCAGTGGATCGCGACGGCGTTCATGCTGCTCGGCTCGATGTCGTTCGTCCGCTTCGTGCAGGTGGCGCGCGGCGAGCCGCGGCCGCTGTTCGAGGACAGCCAGATCCGCACGTTCCTGGTGATCTACGCGGGCTTCGTCGCCGTGCTCCTCGCCGCCCGGGTGCTGAACGGCGAGCTCATCGATGTCGTGCTGCTGCGCGAGGTCCTGTTCAACCTCGCCTCGGTGCTCTCCACCACCGGGTTCGCCACCACCGACTACTCGCAGTGGGGGCCGCTCGCCGAGGTGGTCTTCTTCTGCGCCATGCTGATCTGCGGCTGCTCGGGCTCGACCTCGGGCGGTCCGAAGGTCTTTCGCTACCAGCTGCTCTTCGGCGCGATCTCGGGCGAGGTGCGCCGGCTGCACAGCCCGAACGTGGTCTACACCCCGCGCTTCCAGGGGGTGGCGGTCACCGACCAGGTGCTCGATTCGGTGATCGCCTACTTCATGATGTACTTCCTGACCTTCGGCATCGGCGCGGTGATGCTGGCGCTCCTCGGGCTCGACCCGGTGACCTCGATCTCCGGCGCCGTCGCCTGCCTGTCGAACATCGGCCCCGGCCTCGGGCCGATCCTCGGCCCCGCCGGCAACTTCGCCTCGCTGTCGGACCCGGCGAAGTGGACCTGCTCGATCCTGATGCTGGTCGGGCGGCTCGAGCTTCTGACCGTCTACGTGCTGTTGACGGCAGGGTTCTGGCGCGGATAGCGCGCGCTGCGCGGGCCCGCGACCTTGGCATCCTTGGCATCGCCGACCCGTTGCGCCACGATGGGGAGAAAACCAACGACAATCCGGGAGGACCGAAGATGTGCAAGATCTTCGCCGATCAGGATCCGGCCGGCTACGCGCCGGAGACGCGACGCCTGCGGCTGAACGGCCAGAGCACCAGCATCCGCCTCGAGGCGGCGTTCTGGCGCATCCTCGACGGCATCGCCGAGGGCGAGGGCTACTCGACGCCGGGCTTCATCTCGAAGCTGCACGACGAGGTGCTGCTGCTCCACGGCGAGGCGCCGAACTTCACCTCGCTGCTCCGCTGCTCGTGCCTGCTGCACCTCGCCGACGCCGCGGCGGATCGGGCGCGGATCGCGGCGGAATAGGCGCGGTAGTATCCCGATACTACCCGGGCCTGGGCGCAGCCTCCTATCCTCCGTGGCGAAGGCGCGACGAGCCGCGCCAGCGGGAGGCGTCATGGCCAAGGCCGTCCACAGCATGATTCGCGTCCTGGACGAGGCGCGCTCGACCGCGTTCTATCGCGCGGCCTTCGGCCTCGAGGTGGCGGACCGCTACGACTTCGAGACCTTCACCCTCGTCTACCTACGCAATGCCGAGGCCGACTTCGAGGTCGAGCTCACCATCAACAAGGGCCGGACCGAGCCCTACGGCCTCGGCGACGGCTATGGCCACATCGCCTTCGTCGTCGACGATCTCTCGGCCGAGCACGCCCGCTTCGAGGCGGCGGGTCTCGCCCCGCGCAAGATCGTCGAGTTCAACCGGGACGGGGCGCTTCTCGCGCGTTTCTTCTTCGTCGCCGATCCGGACGGGTACCAGATCGAGATGATCCAGCGCCACGGACGCTACCGCTGACGCACTTGCCGCCCTTCGCCGAGCCAACGAACAAAAGCTAGTCGGGAGGAATGAGATGACTGAGCTTCGATCGCGCGGCCTCACCCGCCGCGCGCTGCTCGCGCACGCGGTGGCGGCGGGCGCGGCCTTCTCGATCGGCACGGGCTTCGTCGCCAGCCGCGACGCCGCCTGGGCGCTCGAGGTGACGACCCTGAAGCCCGAGACGATGGCGACGCTGATCCAGATGGCGCGCGACATCTATCCGCACGACCGCGTCGCCGACAGCTTCTATGCCGTCGCGGTCAAGGGCTACGACACCGCCGCCGACGCCGCCGACATCGAGGCGGGCGTCGCCGCGCTGAATGCCGCGGCGCAAGGCGCGGGCTTCGACAGCTACCTCGCCGTCGGCTGGGAGAGCGACCGGGTGGCGATCCTGAAGGGCATGGAGCTGAGCCCGTTCTTCCAGAAGATCCGCGGCGGGCTCGTCACGGGCCTCTACAACCAGAAGGAAGTCTGGCCGATCTTCGGCTACCAGGGCGAAAGCTACAGCCAGGGTGGCTATATCCACCGCGGCTTCGACGACATCAGCTGGCTCTGAGCGGGAGGACGACAACATGGTCGCGAAGTTCGATCTCGACGATGACAGCGTGGTGGTGATCGTCGGCTCCGGCGCCGGCGGCGGCGTGCTCGCGAACGAGCTGGCGCAGAAGGGCGTCAAGGTGGTCTCGATCGAGGCCGGCGGGCGCTATCTGCCCGAGGACTACATCAACGACGAGTGGGCGAGCTTCCAGCAGCTCGCGTGGACCGACATGCGAACCACCTCGGGCAGCTGGCGGGTGGCGAAGAACTTCCCGAACCTGCCGACCTGGATCGTGAAGGCGGTGGGCGGCACCTCGATTCACTGGGCGGGCGCCAGCCTGCGCTTCCAGGACCACGAGTGGAAGGCGCGGACGACCTACGGTCCCATTGCCGACGCCAACCTCCTCGACTGGCCGATCGACGCCGCCGAGATGGCGCCCTGGTACGACAAGGCCGAGGCCAAGCTCGGCGTCACCCGGACCGGCGAGCGCGCCGGGCTGCCCGGCAACAACAACTTCAAGGTGCTCGAGGCCGGCGCCAGGGCGATCGGCTACAAGGACGTCTCGACCGGCCGCATGGCGATCAACAGCGCCGACTACGACGATCGCATCTCGTGCCAGCAGACCGGCTTCTGCTTCCAGGGCTGCAAGTGGGGCGCCAAGTGGTCGACCGCCTACACCGACGTGCCGCGCGGCGAGGCCACCGGCAACCTCGAGGTCCGCTCCGGCGCCTTCGCGCTCAGGATCGAGCACGACGACAAGGGTCGCGCCACCGGCGTCGTCTACGTCGACGCCGATGGCAAGGAGCAGCGGCAGAAGGCGCGGCTGGTCTCGGTCGCCTGCAACTCGATCGAGAGCCCGCGGCTGCTCCTGAACTCGGCCTCGTCGATGTTCCCCGACGGCCTTGCCAACTCCTCGGGCCAGGTCGGGCGCAACTACATGCGCCACACCACCGGCTCGGTCTATGCGGTCTTCGACAAGCCGGTGCGCATGTGGCGCGGCACCACGATGGCGGGCTACATCGGCGACGAGCGCCACAACGATCCGTCGCGCGGCTTCGTTGGCGGCTTCGAGTTCGAGACCCTGTCGCTCGGCCTGCCGTTCATGGCGGCCTTCCTCGATCCCGGCGCCTGGGGCCGCGAGTTCACCTCGGCGCTCGACAGCTACGAGAACATGGCCGGGCTCTGGATCGTCGGCGAGGACATGCCGCGCGAGAC
>JBDHSS010000133.1:0-7819 GCA_039808205.1 Paracoccaceae bacterium
CGGGCGCGCGGCCGCCGCCCGTGCGCGGCCGACGCGCCGCTTCCGCCGGTGGTCAGCTGGCGTTCGGCCCGCGCAGCATCCGGATCGCCTCGCGCACCTGCCGCCACTGCTCGGCGGTGTCGCGGTCGCCCTTGGCCGCGCAGTCCCGGGCCTTCTGCGCCGCCTCGTACTCCGCCCGGTCGCCGTGCGCCGAGTAGAGCTGCCGGGCGTAGTCGTCGATCTGGACGATGCTCATGGGTTCCTCCTTCTTCTTTTCCCGCAGGTTTTCGCCCTAGATAGCACGTCCCGTCGCTGGACACACCCCGGCCTCGGCCAATTTCGCGCGACCGCTCCAAAAAAATCGATTTACCACAACGCTTTGGCCGCAACCCCCGCGGCGTCAGTCCTCGCCCGCGCCCTCCGCCGCGCGCAAGGCGTCGGCGAGCCGCGCCTTCGCCGATCCCCGACGCAGCGGCTGGGGCTGGTCGGGCGCCGGCGCCCAGCCGGTCAGGAAGATCACCTCGAAGGTCGCCCGCACCCGACCGTCCGGCCGCCCCGCCGCCGCGGCATGGGCGGCCACCGTGCGCGCGAGCATCTCGCGCCGCATCGGCCGTCGCAGCCGCTCGCGCAGGACGTTGGTCTCGCCCATCGCCCGCAAGTCGCGCATCAGCGCCACCGCATCCGTATAGCTCACGTCGAAGCGCCGCGAATCGGCCACCGGCATCGCCAGCCCCGCCCGCTGCAACAGCCCGCCGAGCGCGCGGATCTCGCCCATCGGCGCCACCCGCGGGCTCAGGCCGCCGAGCGTCGCCACCTCGGCCTCGGCGAGCGCCGCGCGCAGCTCGGTGAGCGTCTCGCCGCCGAAGAGCGCGCCGATGAAGAGCCCGTCGGGCGCCAGCGCCTGCCGCGCCTGCACCAGCTGGCCGACCGGATCGTTCGCGGAATGCAAGGTGAGCGCGTGCACCACGAGGTCGTGCGCGCCGGGCGCGAGCGCCAGCACCTCGGCGTCCGGTACCCGCACCGCCTCCGGCAGGCCCAGGAGCTCGGCCCAGAGATCGGCGCGCCAGCCCACGATCGCCGGCGCGGTAAAGCGGCGGTTAACCTCTTCGAGCCTTTCTCGGATCTCGCCGGCCGCCGCCTCGTGCAGGAAGTCCGCGCCGCCGATCCCGAGCGCGCGGGTCCGGCGTAGCGCCAGGAGCGCGGGATCGAACAGCTCGGGGGTCGGCGGCGTCGGCATGGCGGGGCTCCTCGCCCGGCAACATAGGGAGGCTCGCCGGCGATGCCCATGCTCGAGACGTTCCGCCGCAGCCTGCTCGACGTCCTCTTCCCGCCGCGCTGCCTCGCCTGCCCGGCGCCGACCGCCGCGGCGCACGGCCTCTGCCCGGCCTGCTGGCGCGACACCCACTTCATCGTCGGCACCACCTGCCGCCGCTGCGGCGTGCCGCTGATGGGCGAGGCCGGCCTCGAGGACATCTGCGAAAGCTGCACCCGGCATCCGCCGGCCTGGGACCGCGGCGCCGCGGCGCTCGTCTATGCCGGCGCCGGCCGCCGCATGGTGCTGCAGCTGAAGCACGGCGACCGGCTCGACCTTGCCGGCCCGCTCGCGCAGTGGATGGCCACGGCCGGCGGCGGGCTCCTCGCCGAGACGGATGTCGTGGCGCCGGTGCCGCTGCACTGGCGGCGGCTCGTGCGGCGGCGCTACAACCAGTCGGCCGAGCTCGCGCGCCGGATCGCCCGCGCCGGCGGCAAGCCGATGGTGCCCGACCTCCTCGTCCGCCGCCGCGCCACCGCGCCGCAGGACGGCAACCGCGCCGCGCGCACCGCCAACCAGGCCGCCGCCTTCGCGCTCGGCCGGCGGCAGGCGGTCAGCGGCCGGCGGGTGCTCCTCGTCGACGACGTGCTGACGACGGGCGCCACGCTTTCCGCCTGCGCCGAGACGCTGCGGCAGGCCGGGGCTGTCGGTGTCGACGTGCTGGTGCTGGCCCGCGTTGCCTTCGAGGACCGGCTCGGCCTATAGTCGCCCTCCCGCGACCGGACCGCCATGACGCCCGTGACCATCTACACGACCCCCTTCTGCGGCTATTGCGCCGCAGCCAAGCGCCTGCTCGACGCCAAGGGCGTCGGCTACGACGAGATCGACGTGGCGGCGAACCCGGGCCTCCGCGGCGAGATGACCCGCAAGGCCGGAGGCCGGCGCACGGTGCCGCAGATCTTCGTCGGCAACGTGCACGTCGGCGGCTGCGACGACCTCTTCGCGCTCGAGCGGCGCGGCCGGCTCGATCCGCTGCTGGCAGCGGGCTGAGATGCTGCGCGCCGGCCTCGTGCAGCTGACCTCGGGCGACGACCCGGAGGAGAACCTCGTCGCCACCGAGGCGCTGATCCGCGAGGCCGCCGCCGGGGCCGCTCGCCTGGTGCTCACGCCCGAATGCACCAACATGGTCTCGGCGAGCCGCGACCGGCAGCGCGAGGCGCTGACGACCGAGACCGACGACCCGACGCTGGCGCGGCTCCGCGCCGTCGCCGCCGAGCTCGGGATCTGGCTGGTCATCGGCTCGCTGCTGCTGAAGGACGGCGATGGCGACGGCCGCTTCATCAACCGCTCGTTCCTGGTGGCGCCCGACGGCGAGGTGCGGGCGCGCTACGACAAGATCCACATGTTCGACGTGACGCTGGCCGACGGCGAGAGCTACCGCGAGAGCGCCGCGTTCCGCCCGGGCGACCGCGCGGTGCTGGCCGAGGCCGCGGGCGTGCGGCTCGGCATGACGATCTGCTACGACCTCCGCTTCCCGCACCTCTACCGCAGCCTCGCCCAGGCCGGCGCCGAGATCCTCGCCGTGCCCTCGGCCTTCACCGTGCAGACGGGCTCGGCGCACTGGCACGTGCTGCTGCGCGCCCGCGCCATCGAGTGCGGCGCCTTCGTGCTGGCGCCGGCGCAGTGGGGCACCCACGCCGCCAGCGCCGGCCGGCCGCGCCGCACCTACGGCTACAGCCTCGCGGTGTCGCCCTGGGGCGAGGTGTTGGCCGATGCCGGCGAAGGCACCGGCGTCAGCTTCGTCGAGCTCGACCCCGCCGAGGTGGCGCGTGCCCGCGCGATGGTGCCCTCGCTCGAGCACGACCGGCGGTTCGCCCCGCCGGAATGACGTCCCCCGTGACCGGAACGCGGCGCGACCCAGCCTGCGCCGCCGCATCGACGCGCCCGCCGGCCAGGGCACCGGAACCCGCCGCATGAGCCTTCTCGATCAGCCGCTCTCGCTCGTCGTTCTCGCGGTGCTCGCCTCGTTCTGCGTCGGCCTCTCCAAGGGCGGCCTGCCCGCGATCGGCTCGCTCGCCGTGCCGCTGATGGCGCTGGCGATCTCGCCCGTCGTCGCCGCCGGGCTGCTGCTGCCGATCTACGTCGGGTCCGACGTCATCGGCCTCTGGCTCTACCGCCGCGAGTTCAGCCCGCGCAACCTGCGCATCCTCGTCCCCGCCGGCCTCTTTGGCGTCGCGCTCGGCTGGGCGACGGCGAGCACGGTCTCGGAGACGACGGTGCTCCTCTTCGTCGGCCTCGTCGGGCTGTTCTACTGCCTCACGAGCTGGCTGCGCCGCCAGCCGGTGGCGCCACGCCCGGCGGACGTGCCGCGCGGCGTCGCCTGGGGCACGCTCGCGGGCTTCTCGAGCTTCGTCGCCCACTCGGGCGCCGCGCCGTTCCAGGTCTACGTGCTGCCGCAGCGGCTCGAGAAGATGGTCTTCGCCGGCACCTCGACCATCCTCTTCGCCATCGTGAACTTCGCCAAGATCCTGCCCTACTGGGCGCTCGGCCAGCTGAACCTCGGCAGCCTCGAGAGCGCGGGCTTCCTCGTCCCCGCCGCGATCGCCGGCGCCTTCGCCGGAATCTACGCCACGCGCCGGCTGCCCGAGCGGCTGTTCTTCCAGATCGTCGAGACCGCGCTCTTTCTCATCTCGCTCAAGCTCGTCTGGGACGGCATCTGACCGCGCGCCGGCCAGCGTCGGCGGTGCCGCGAGATTGACCACGGGGCGCCCAGAGGGTAGGCACGACTGCCCAAGGACGGAGGGGGAAATGGCCGAGGTCGAACGCGAGTCGATGGAGTACGACGTCGTCATCGTCGGCGGCGGTCCCGCGGGCCTGTCGGCGGCGATCCGGCTGAAGCAGCTCGACCCCGACCTCGGCGTCGTCCTGCTGGAGAAAGGCTCCGAGGTCGGCGCGCACATTCTCTCCGGCGCGGTGCTCGACCCCTCGGGCCTCAACGCGCTGCTGCCTAACTGGCGCGAGCGCGGCGCGCCGATCGAGACCGAGGTCACCGACGACCGCTTCTATCTGCTCGGCGAGGGCGGCCAGGTCCGCGTGCCGAACTGGCCGATGCCGAAGCTCATGTCGAATCACGGCAACTACATCGTCTCGATGGCGAACGTCTGCCGCTGGCTCGCGACCCAGGCCGAGGAGCTCGGCGTCGAGATCTTCCCCGGCATGGCGGCCTCGGCCCTCGTCGTCGAGGATGGCGTCTTGAAGGGCGTCGTCGCCGGCGAGTTCGGCCTCGACAAGGACCGCAACCCCGGCCCGAACTACGAGCCCGGCATGGAGCTCCGGGGCAAGTACGTGCTGCTCGCCGAGGGCGTGCGCGGCTCGCTCTCGAAGCAGGCGATCGCCCGCTGGGGCCTGTCTGAAGGCCGCGAGCCGCAGAAGTACGGCCTCGGCATGAAGGAGATCTGGGAGGTGCGCCCCGAGCACC
This sequence comes from Paracoccaceae bacterium, assembly GCA_039808205.1. GTDB lineage: Bacteria > Pseudomonadota > Alphaproteobacteria > Rhodobacterales > Rhodobacteraceae > Amaricoccus. The sequence continues at coordinate 4,710 of JBDHSS010000133.1, forward strand.
ACCGGCTCGGCCAGGTCACCCACACCATGGGGTGGCCGCTCGGCAAGGCCGCCGGCGGCGGCAGCTTCATGTACCACGCCGAGAACAACCAGGTTTACGTGGGCTTCGTCGTTCACCTGAACTACGCCAACCCCTACCTCTACCCCTACGGCGAGTTCCAGCGCTTCAAGCACCACCCGCTGATCGCCGAGGTGCTCACCGGCGGCAAGCGCGTTGCCTATGGCGCGCGCGCGATCTCCGAGGGCGGCTGGCAGTCGATCCCCGAGCTCGCCTTCCCGGGCGGCGCGCTCCTCGGCTGCTCGGCCGGCTTCGTCAACGTCCCGCGCATCAAGGGCAACCACAACGCCATGCTGTCGGGCATCGCGGCCGCCGAGGCGGCGCAGGCGGCGATCGCCGCTGGCCGGCAGGGCGATACCCTCGTCGCCTACGCCGATGCGGTGGCGAAGGGCCCGATCGCTGCGGATCTGAAGCGCGTCCGCAACGTCAAGCCGCTCTGGTCGCGCTACGGACTCACCGCCTCGCTGGCGCTCGGCGGCTTCGACATGTGGTGCCAGAGCCTGACCGGCCTCACCCCGTTCGGCTCGCTGGCACACGCCAAGACCGACGCCGCCGCCACCGGCAAGGCGAAGGACTTCAAGCCGATCGACTATCCGCGCCCCGACGGCGTGCTGTCGTTCGACCGGCTGACCAACGTCGCCTTCTCCTTCACCAACCACGACGAGGCGCAACCCGCGCACCTGGTGCTCGAGGATCCCGCGGTACCGATCGCGGTCAACCTGCCGGAATACGCCGAGCCCGCGCAGCGCTACTGCCCCGCCGGCGTCTACGAGGTGCTGCGCGACGAGGACGGCTCCAACCCGCGGTTCCAGATCAACTTCCAGAACTGCGTCCACTGCAAGACCTGCGACATCAAGGATCCGTCGCAGAACATCGTCTGGACCACGCCCCAGGGCGGCGACGGGCCGAACTACCCCAACATGTGACCGGCGGACCGCCGCTCGACGCCGTTGCACAATTGAATCCGGGGGGGTGCCGGCATAGGGTCGGCGCGATCACGAACCCCGGAGAACCCCGAACCGTGCCGTTGAAGCTCGCCGCACTGGCCCGCAGCGCCGCCCTGGCTGCCCTCCTCGGTGCGATGGCGCTGCCCGCCGCCGCCTCGAGCCTGTCCGGCGCCTACCTCGCCGCGATGCAGGCGGACTTCCGCGACGACTACACGGCATCCGCCGCCTGGTACGACCGAGCGCTGGCGCTCGATCCGACCAACGTCGGGCTCCTCACCAACGCCGTGGTGGCGCGCGTCGCGATGGGCGACATCAAGGCCGCGCGGCCGCTCGCCGACCGGCTGGAGGAGGCGAGCCCGAGCAACCAGGTGGCGACGCTGGTCCGGCTCGGCGACACGCTGGCGGCGAACGACTTCGCGGGCGCCGGGGCGATCCTGAAGGCGGCCGGCGACACGGTCAACCCGCTCCTCGGCGGGCTTCTCGCCGGCTGGATCGAGGTCGGGCGCGACGACTTCCCCGCGGCGCAGGCGGCGTTCGACGCGATGCAGGGCAACGACGCGCTGGTCGCCTATGGCCAGTACCACAAGGCGCTGGCGCTGGCCTTCGCCGGCGACTTCGTCTCGGCCGAGGCGCTGATGGCCGGCGGCGAGAAGGGGCCGCTGCACCTCAACCGCTCGGCCGTCGTCGCCCACGCCGAGATCCTCGCCCAGCTCGGCCGCGAGGCCGACGCCGTGGCGGTGATCGACGCCGCGATGTCCGACGGCCAGCCCGACGCGCCGCTGCTCGATCTCCGGAGCCGGCTGGCTGCCGGCGAGGAGGTGCCCTTCGACCAGGTGACGAGCGCCGGCGACGGCGCGGCGGAGGTGTTCCTCACGCTCGCCGACGCGCTGAACGGCCAGGACACCCAGCGCGTCGCGCTCGTCCATGCCCGCCTCGCCGAGCACATCCGCCCGCAGCTGATCGAGGCGCACCTCCTGGCGGCGCAGATCCTCGAGGACGAGCAGCAGTACGCGCTGGCGACCGAGGCGCTCGCCGACGTGCCGCCGTCTTCGCCCTGGTACGTGACCACCCAGATCCGCCGGGCGGCGACGCAGCGCTCCGCCGGCGACCCGAAGGCCGGCATCGCCACGCTGACGGCACTTGCCAGGACCAACGGCGACATGATCGAGGTCGAGAGCGCGCTCGGCGACGCGCTGCGCATGGACGAGCAGTTCCCGCAGGCGGTCGCGGCTTACACCCGCGCCATCGACCTCGCCGGCGCCCCGCGCCCGGCGCACTGGGTGCTCTTCTACACCCGCGGCATCGCCAACGAGCGCGCCGGCGACTGGCCGGCGGCGGAGAAGGATTTCCGCGAGGCGCTGGCGCTGCAGCCGAACCAGCCGCTGGTAATGAACTACCTCGGCTATTCGATGGTCGAGAAGCAGGAGAACCTCGACGAGGCGCTCGGCATGATCGAGGCGGCGGTCAAGGCCGAGCCCGACGACGGCTACATCACCGACTCGCTCGGCTGGGTGCTCTATCGCCTCGGCCGCTACCAGGAGGCGGTGAAGCCGATGCTGCGCGCCGTCGAGCTCACCCCGGAGGACGCGGTCATCAACGACCACCTCGGCGACGTGCTGTGGAAGGTCGGCCGCAAGCGCGAGGCCGAGTTCCAGTGGCGCCGCGCCCTGTCGCTCGGACCGGCGGACGACCTCGACATGGACCGGATCCGCCGCAAGCTCGCCGAGGGCCTCGACAAGGTGCTGGCCGAGACGCCGCCGGGCAAGGACGGCTGACCTCGCGGTGCCGGCCCCGGAATGGGCGGAGCTCGCGCCCGCCAAGGTCAACCTCGCGCTGCACGTAACCGGCCGCCGGGCCGACGGCTACCACCTCCTCGACGGCATCGTCGCCTTCCCGCGCCTCGGCGACCGGCTCGAGGCCGAGACCGCGCGCGGCCTGTCGCTGACGATCGACGGCCCGTTTGCGCGCGATCTCGGCGCCGGCGCCGACAACCTGGTGCTGCAGGCCGCCGCGCGCCTCGGCAACGGCCGCGGCGCCGCGCTCCGGCTTGACAAGAACCTGCCGGTGGCGAGCGGCCTCGGCGGCGGCTCGGCCGACGCCGCAGCC
>JBDHSS010000134.1:0-7798 GCA_039808205.1 Paracoccaceae bacterium
GCCGTCGCCGCCGTTGTTGCCGGGGCCGGCGACGACGACGACCGGGCCCGCCGGCACCAGCGCCGCGGCGGCGTCGGCGATCGCGCGGCCCGCCGCCTCCATGAGCTCGATGCCGGGGATGCCGCCGGCGATGGTCAGCCGGTCGGCTTGCGCCATCTCGCGCGCGGTGAGGAGCGCGTGCATCAGAGCCCGAGGGTGGCGATCAGCCGCTCGGCCTCGGCGCCGCAGGGAGCAAGCGCCGTGTTGTCCTCGCCCGGATAGAAGCGGCCGCGGAGCGCGGTCGGCATCGGGTTCGGATGGAACAGCATGACCTCCGGGCCGATCGCCCGAGTCTCCGCCGCCCACGATCGCACCAGCGCCTCGGCAGCGGCCTTGCTCGCGCCATAGGCGCCATAGAACGGCTGCCCGGCGCGGGCGTCGGCGACGTAGACGAAGCGGCCGCCCGGGCGTGCGAGGAGCAGCGGCGCCATCATCACCACCAGCCGCTCGGTGCCCTTGAGGTTCACCTCGACGCTGGTGTCGAAGTCGCGGTCGGCGATGTGCGGCGTCGGCGCCAGCGGTGCCGCGTGCGCCGCGCAATGGACGACGAGGTCGAGCCGGCCCCAGCGCTCGTGCAGCGCGAGGCCGAGGCGCTGCAGCCCGCCCTCGTCGGCGAGCGAGACCGGCACCAGCGTCGGCGTCGGCCCGCCGGCGGCCTCGATCGCGTCGGCGACCGCCTCGAGCCCGCCGACGGTGCGCGCCAGCGCGATCACCTGGTCGCCGCGGGAGCCGAGCGCGCGGGCGACGGCATAGCCGAGGCCGCGGCTCGCGCCGGTCACCAGGACCACGCGCTCGGGCAGCGGCGGCTCGCTCACGCCGTGACCTTCAGCGCGAAGCCCTGCTCGATCCGGTCGGACGGGCGCACCGGATAGTCGCCGGAGAAGCAGGCGTCGCAGAACTGCGGCTGCGCGCCATTGCGGCCCGCGGGCTCCTCGCAGGCGCGATAAAGCCCATCGAGCGACACGAACTTCAGGCTGTCGACGCCGACGAAGGCGCGCATCTCCTCCTCGCTCATGCTCGCGGCGAGGAGCTTCGAGCGGTCGGGCGTGTCGACGCCATAGAAGCACGGCCACTGCGTCGGCGGCGAGGCGATGCGGAAGTGGACTTCCGCCGCGCCCGCATCCTTCAGCATCTCGCGGATCTTGCGGCTGGTGGTGCCGCGGACCACCGAGTCGTCGACGAGAACGACGCGCTTGCCGGCGATCAGCGCCCGGTTGACGTTGAGCTTCAACCGCACGCCCATGTTGCGGATCTGCTCGGTCGGCTCGATGAAGGTGCGGCCCATGTACTGGTTGCGGATGATCCCCATGGCATAGGGGATGCCGCTCTCCTGGCTGTAGCCGATGGCGGCGGGCGTGCCGGAATCGGGCACCGGGCAGACGAGGTCGGCCTCGACCGGCGCCTCGCGCGCCAGCTCGATGCCGATGCGCCGGCGGGTCTCGTAGACCGACTGGCCGCCGATCACGCTGTCCGGGCGGGAGAAATAGACCTTCTCGAAGATGCAGAAGCGCGGCGGCTGCGGCCGGAACGGGAAGAAGCTCTCGATGCCGCCGGCGGTGCAGATCACCATCTCGCCCGGCTCGATCTCGCGGACGAATTCGGCGCCGATGATGTCGAGCGCGCAGGTCTCCGACGACAGCACCCAGCTGTCGCCAAGCCGGCCGAGCATCAGCGGCCGCACGCCCAAGGGATCGCGCACGCCGATGAGCTTGGACCTGGTCATCGCCACGATCGAGAACGCGCCCTCGACGACGCGGAGCGCATCCTTCATCCGCTCGGGGATCGAGCGCTGCATCGAGCGCGCCATCAGGTGGATGATGCACTCGGTGTCGGAACCCGACTGGAAGATCGAGCCGCGCTCGATAAGCTCGGCCCGGAGCGCGTTGGCGTTGGTGAGGTTGCCGTTGTGGGCGATGGCGGCACCGCCGAGGGCGAACTCGGCGAAGAGCGGCTGCACGTCGCGGATCTGCGTCGCGCCCTTCGAGCCGGCGGTGGAGTAGCGGACGTGGCCGATGGCGAGGTCGCCCGGCAGCGTCTCCATCAGCGAGGCTGAGGTGAAGTTGTCGCGGACATAGCCGAAGCGGCGCGCCGAGGAGAAGCCGGTGGCGGTGTCGTGGGCGACGATGCCGGCGGCCTCCTGGCCGCGGTGCTGCAGCGCGTGCAGCCCGAGGGCCACGAAGTTCGCCGCCTCCTGAAGGCCGATGACGCCGAAGACGCCACACTCCTCGCGCAGCTTGTCATCGTCGAACGGCAGGACGGGCAGGGGCATCGGCAACGGTCTCGGGAGCTCGCGTGCGCGAGATATAGGCGCGGCGTCCGGCGTTGTCACGCGCCTGTCGCGTCGCAGCAAGAGCCTCAGCTGCAGCTTCCCGTGAGCGAGGCGTATCGCTCCGCGATCCACTGCGGCGCGTCCTGGGGCAGCATCGCGGCGATGCGCTGCTCGAGGCCGCCGAAGATCGCGATGGAATGGCTGCTGTCGATCGCCGCCACGCCGCCGCCCTCGCCGTAGATGCGGTTGTAGACGACGAGCGCGATGACGACGAGCAGCACGCCGCGGACGATGCCGAACAGGAACCCGAGGCCCTGGTCGACGGGCCCGAGCGCCGAGTTCTGCACCGCGCCGGCGAGAAGCGGGGTGAAGAGCGACACCACGATGAGCGCCACGACGAAGACGACGGCGAAGGCCGCGAGGATCGCGAGCTCGCAACTGGTGTCGAGAACATCGCGCAGTACCGGCAGCTCGCGCACGATGGGGGCCACGACCGGCGCGAAGGTGAAGCCAGCCAGCGCCGCGACGATCCAGCCGACGATCGACAGCGATTCGCGCACGAGGCCGCGCGCATAGGCGAGGATCGCGGACAGCACGATGACGGCCAGCACGATGCCGTCGACGAGGGTAAAGCCTTGCATGGGTAAGATGCCGTCCTAGCGCTCGATCGGTCCGAAGCACTTGTCCATGAATGCCGCCAAATCCGCAACCGGCTGAATATCGAGGCCGCTGGCGGCGGGCAGGGTGGTGCGCGACGGCACCAGCGCGGCGGCGAAGCCGAGCTTCTCCGCCTCGCGCAGCCGCGCCTCGGCCTGCGGCGCCGGGCGCAGGGCGCCGGAGAGGCTGATCTCGCCGAAGATCACCGCGTCGCGCGGCAGCGCGATGTCCTGGCGCGACGACACGAGCGCGGCCGCCACGGCGAGGTCGGCGGCGGGCTCGCCGACCCGGAGGCCGCCCGCGACGGTGACGTAGACGTCGGACGGGCCGAAGCCGATGCCGCAGCGCGATTCGAGCACGGCGAGCACCATCGCGAGCCGCCCGCCGTCCCAGCCGACCACGGTACGCCGCGCCGTGCCGAGCGCCGAGGGCGCGACCAGCGCCTGGATCTCGACCAGCACCGGCCGCGTGCCCTCGATCCCGGCGAAGACGGCGGAGCCGGGGGCGGCGGTCTCGCGTTCGGAGAGGAAGAGCGCCGAGGGGTTCGCCACCTCGGCGAGGCCCTCGCCGGTCATCTCGAAGACGCCGATCTCGTCGGCCGGGCCGAAGCGGTTCTTGACCGCGCGCAGGATGCGGAAGGCGTGGCCGCGCTCGCCCTCGAAGTAGAGCACGGTGTCGACCATGTGCTCGACGACGCGCGGGCCGGCGATCTGGCCGTCCTTGGTGACGTGGCCGACGAGGAGCACCGCCACGCCGCGCCGCTTGGCGAAGGCGGTCAGCTCATGCGCCACCGCGCGGACCTGGGCGACCGATCCCGGCGCGCTCTCGACGTGGTCCGCCCACATCGTCTGGATCGAATCGATGATGGCGAGGCCGGGTCGCTCGGCCTCGAGCGTGGTCAGGATGTCGCGCAGGTTGGTCTCGGCGGCGATCCGGACCGGCGCGTCGGCGAGGCCGAGGCGGGCGGCGCGCATCCGGAGCTGCGCTGTCGCCTCCTCGCCCGAGACGTAGATCGCCGGCGCCTGCCGGCCGAAGGCCGCGGCGGCCTGCAGGAGCAGCGTCGACTTGCCGATGCCGGGATCGCCGCCGACCAGCGTCGCCGACGCGGGCACCAGGCCGCCGCCGAGCACGCGGTCGAGCTCGCCGATGCCGGAGAAGGCGCGGGGCAGCGGCGCTTCGGTGGCCGCGAGATCGCCGAGCACCAGCCGGCGGCCGCGCGCCGGGCCGATCGAGCGGCCGGCGGGACCGTCGGCGAGCCCCGCCTCCTCGGCGATCGAGTTCCAGGCGCCGCAGGCGTCGCAGCGGCCCGACCACTTGGCGTGGGTGGCGCCGCAGGCGGCGCACACGAAGGACGGGCGGCGCGTCATCGGGCCATCACGCCCCGCGCCGGCTCACACGACGCCGAAGGCGCGCATCGGCTCGGCGACGCGGATGAACCCCGCGATGTTCGCGCCGATCACGTAGTCGCCCGGAGCGCCGAACTCCTCCGCGGTCGCATAGCAGCTGTCGTGGATGTCGCGCATGATCGCGGCGAGGCGCTCCTCGGTGCGCTGGAAGGTCCAGCGGTCGCGCGAGGCGTTCTGCTGCATCTCGAGCGCCGAGGTCGCGACCCCGCCGGCGTTGGCCGCCTTGCCGGGACCGAAGCGCACGCCCGCCTCCTTGAAATGCCGGATCGCTTCCGGGGTGCAGGGCATGTTGGCGCCTTCGCCGACTGCGATCAGGCCGTTGCGCACGAGCTTCTTCGCGTCGCGGCCGGTCAGCTCGTTCTGCGTCGCCGAGGGCATCGCCACGTCGCAGGGTACGTCCCAGATCGAGCCCTCGCCGGCCTTGACGAAATAGACGCCTTTGCCCTCGCCCTTGAGGCGGGCGTACTCGGAGATGCGGCCGCGGCGCACCTCCTTGATCTCCTGGACGAGCTCGAGGTCGATGCCGTTCTCGTCGACGAGATAGCCGCCGCTGTCGGAGCAGGCGACGACCTTGCCGCCGAACGATCGCACCTTCTCGATCGTGTAGATCGCGACGTTGCCCGAGCCGGAGACGACGACGGTCTTGCCGTCGAACGAGCCGCCGGCGGTCTCCAGCATTGCCTGGGTGAAGTAGGTGTTGCCGTAGCCGGTCGCCTCCTTGCGGGCGAGCGAGCCGCCGAAGAACAGCCCCTTGCCGGTCAGGACGCCGGCCTCGAACCGGTTGGTGAGCCGCTTGTACTGGCCGAAGAGATAGCCGATCTCGCGCGCGCCGACGCCGATGTCGCCGGCGGGCACGTCGGTATACTCGCCGAGGTGGCGATGAAGCTCGGTCATGAAGCTCTGGCAGAAGCGCATGACCTCGCCGTCGGAGCGGTCCTTGGGGTCGAAGTCGGCGCCGCCCTTGCCGCCGCCGATGGGCAGCCCGGTCAGCGCGTTCTTGAAGGTCTGCTCGAAGCCCAGGAACTTGATGATGCCGACGTTGACCGACGGGTGGAAGCGCAGGCCGCCCTTGTAGGGGCCCATCGCCGACGAGAACTGCACCCGGAAGCCGCGGTTGATCTGGACCTTGCCCTCGTCGTCGGTCCAGGGGACGCGGAAGATGATCTGCCGCTCGGGCTCGCAGATGCGCTCGATCAGCGCGTCCTCGAGATAGTCGGGCCGCTTCGCGACGACGCGGCCGAGGCTTTCGAAGACCTCGCGGACCGCCTGGTGAAACTCGGGTTCGCTGGCGTTGCGGCGGACGACCTCATCGTAGATCGCGCCGAGCTTGTCGTCGAGAACAGTCAATGGATTACCCCTGAATGTGCGGTGTCTGCGCGTCGAATTCGCGCGACGAAGCGCCTGATAGTGCAACCTCTCGACGGGTGGAAGCCGCAAACCGCCGCCTGCGACCGTTGGCCCCGGGCGGCACGCAAGGGGCGTCAACGCAGCGCGGCGATCGGGCCCTTGCTGCGGCCGTGGATGAATTGCTGCAGGTAAGGATCTGGCGCAGCGTCCATCGTGGCGACCGGGCCCTGCCAGCGCACGCGGCCGTCGTGTAGCATCGCCACCTGGTCGGCGACCGTGCGCACCGTCGTCATGTCGTGGGTGATCGTCACCGCCGTCGCGCCCATCTCGGTCACCAGCTCGCGGATGAGGTCGTTGATGACGCCGGCCATGATCGGGTCGAGCCCCGCCGTGGGCTCGTCGAAGAAGATGACCTGCGGGTCGGTGGCGATGGCGCGGGCGAGGCCGACGCGCTTCTGCATGCCCCCCGAAAGCTCGGCCGGGTAGAGGTCGGCGGTCTCCGGCCCGAGCCCGACGCGGCGGAGCTTGGCGATCGCGAGCTCGCGCGCCGCCTTGCGGCCGAGCGGGTGGCGGGCGTGGCGCAGGCGAAAGGCGACGTTCTGCCAGACCGTCAGGCTGTCGAAGAGGGCACCCCCCTGGAACAGCATGCCGAAGTGGCGCAGGAACTCGCGCCGGTCGGTGGCGTCGTCGGGCACGCCGTCGAGCAGGATCTCGCCCGAGTCGCGCTTCAGGATCCCGAGGATGCACTTCAGCGTCACCGACTTGCCGGTGCCGGAGCCGCCGATGATGACGAGGCTCTCGCCCTGCATGACCGTGAAGCTCACCCCGTCGAGCACCCGGTTGCGGCCGAAGCGCTTCTTCACGTCGCGCAGCTCGATGCGCGGCGCCGCCGCCGCGGGCACGGCATCGCGCGCCATCAAAAGAAGGCCTCGGTCAGCAGGTAGTTGGCGGCGAGGATCAGGATCGATGCCGAGACGACGGCGTTGGTCGTCGCCGCGCCCACGCCCTGCGCGCCGCGGCCGGAATTGTAGCCGTGATAGCAGCCCATCAGCGTCAGCACGAAGCCGAACGCGCAGGCCTTGGTCAGGCTCGAGGCGACGTCGGTGGCGGTCAGGAAATCGAGCGTGTTCTTGATGTAGGCGCCCGAGTTGAACCCGAGCCGCGTCGTGCCGATCAGGTAGCCGCCGAGGATGCCGATCACGTCGCCGACCGCGACGAGGAGCGGCACGGCGATGATGCCGGCGAGGACACGCGGCAGCACCAGATACTTCATCGGGTCGGTCGAGAGCGTGGTCAGCGCGTCGATCTGCTCGGTGACGCGCATGGTGCCGAGCTCGGCGGCGATCGAGGACGAGACGCGGCCGGCGACCATCAGCCCGCCGAGCACCGGCCCGAGCTCGCGCACGATGCCGATGGCGACGATCGAGGGCACCACGGTGCCGGCATTGAACCGCGCGCCGCCCGCCCAGATCTGCAGCGCCAGCGCCGCGCCGGTGAAGAGCGCGGTCAGCCCGACCACGGGAAGGGAGAAGTAGCCGACCGTGAGCAGCTGCCGGCCGAGCTCGACCGGGTACCAGGGCGGGCGCACGATCTGCGACAGCGCCTGCGCGGCGAAGATCGTCAGCCGCCCGGTCGCGGCGAGCAGCCCGATCGTCGAGCGCCCGATCGAGGCGAGGAAGGCGACAAGGATCCGGAGAACGATCATTCGGGGTCCGCGGCTGGGGCGGGGCTCTTGTAGACGCGATCGTAGCGAGGGCCAAGGCTCGTGAGGATCTCGTAGCCGATGGTGCCGGCCTCGCGCGCGAGGTCGTCGACGGTCTGCCGCTCGTTCAGGATTTCGAGCGCGCTCGGCACCTGCGGCAGCCCGGTCACGTCCACGGTTATCAGGTCCATCGACACCCGCCCGACCACCGGACAGCGCACGTCGCCGGCAAAGAGGTCGAAGCCGCCGTCGCCGAGCGCGCGCAGCAGGCCGTCGGCGTAGCCGGCGGAGACGGTGGCGATGCGGGCGGGCTCGGCGGCGGTCCAGGCCGCGCCGTAGCCGACCGCCTCGCCGCGCGCGACCTCGCGCACCTGCACC
>JBDHSS010000135.1:0-7682 GCA_039808205.1 Paracoccaceae bacterium
GGCAGCGCGGTGCCGGTGGCATCGAAGCGCGGCGCGCCAGCGCCGTGGCCGGGGGCGATGCTGCCGGGATCGGCGGGCAGGCGCGCCCAGATCGGCTCGTCGCCCATCACGTCGGCGTTGCCGGTCTCGATGATGAGCCCGACGCGGCGCAGGCGCGGTCCGGCCTCGGCCTCGCGCGCGGCGGCATCGCGGCCGATGAAGGCCTTGTCGAGGCGCACGAAGTGCTCCATCCCGGCCTCGAACGGGCCGTAGATCGGCCGCAGCTCGGCGAACCAGGTCGGCCAGTTCTTCTCGAGCCGCATCGAGAGCAGTGCTCGCATCCCGAAGTCGACGAGGCCGAGCTCGGCGCCGGCCGCCTGAACCGCGCGATAGATGGTGCGCAGGTAGCAGGGCTCGACCCAGACCTCGTAGCCGAGATCGCCGGTGTAGCTGAGCCGGTTCACCCGCGCCGGGCAGCCGGCCACGTCCATCGCCCGGTGGTCCATGAAGCGGAAGGCGGCGCTCGAGACGTCGTGGTCGGTCAGCGCCGCGAGCAGCGCGCGCGACCGCGGGCCCGCCAGCATCAGCCCCATGAGCTGCATCCCGAGCCGCCGGACGCACACCGAGCCGTCGTCCGGCAGGTGCCGCTCGAACCAGCGCAGGTGGTGGATCTGCGCCGCCGACGAGCCCCAGACCAGGAACCGGTCGGCCTCGGGCCGGGCGACGGTGAAGTCGCCGATGAGCTTGCCGGCCTCGTTCAGCATCGGCGCGAGCGCGATGCGGCCGGTCCGCGGCAGCCGGTTGGCGAGCAGCCCGTCGAGCCAGTCCGCCGCCTCGGGACCGGCGATCTCGTACTTGGCGAAGTTGGCGATCTCGGTCACGCCCACGCCTTCGCGCACGGCGCGAACCTCGTCGCCCACCGCCTTGAAATCGTTCGAGCGGTGGAAGGAGAGCACGTCGCGCGGCTCGGTGCCCGCGGGAGCAAACCAGAGCGGCACCTCGAGCCCCCAGGTCACGCCCATGACCGCGTTCCGCTCGGTCGTCATGATGTCGTAGAGCGGCGTCGTCTGCTGCGGGCGGGCGGCGGGCAGCTCCTCGTTCGGGAAGCGGATCGAGAAGCGCCGGGAGTAGGTCTCGCGCACCTTGGCGTTGGTGTAGCGCAAGGTCGCCCACTCGCCGAAGCGCGCGACGTCCATGCCGAAGACGTCGTGCCCCGGATCGCCAGTCGTCATCCAGTTGGCGAGCACGAGGCCGACGCCGCCGCCCTGGCTGAAGCCCGCCATCACCGCGCAGGCCACCCAGAAGTTGGTCAGCCCCTGCACCGGGCCGACCAGCGGATTGCCGTCGGGCGAGAAGGTGAACGGGCCGTTGACCACCTGCTTGATGCCGGCGCGCTCGAGCGCGGGGAAGTGGCGAAAGCCCACCTCCAGCGACGGCGCGATGCGGTCGAGGTCGGGCTGCAGCAGCTCGTGGCCGAAGTCCCAGGGCGTGGTCTTCGGCGACCAGGGGCGGCAGTCCTTCTCGTAGGTGCCGAGCAGCACGCCGCCGCGTTCCTGGCGCGTGTAGATCTCGCCGGGCAGGTCGAGGACGCCGACCATCTCGCGTCCGGTCGCGGCGTTGAATGCGGCGATCTCCGGCATCGGCTCGGTGAGGAGATACATGTGCTCCATCGCCAGCACCGGCAGCTCGAGCCCGACCATGCGGCCGACCTCGCGCGCCCAGAGGCCGCCGGCGTTGACCACGTGCTCGGCCTCGACGGTGCCGTGCTCGGTGACGACCTGCCAGCGGCCGCCGGGCTCCTGGGTCAGCTCGACGACGCGGTTGCGGAGGACGATCGTCGCGCCGAGCTTCTGCGCCGCCTTGGCGTAGGCGTGCGTGGTGCCGGCGGGGTCGAGGTGCCCCTCAACCGGATCCCAGAGCGCGCCGACGAAGTGCGACGGGTCGAGCAGCGGGAACATCGCCGCCGCCTCCGACGGCGTGATGATCTCGAGGTCCATGCCGAGGCAGCGGCCCTTGGCGTGGGCGAGGCGCAGGTAGTCCATGCGCACCGGGTCGCCCGCGAGCATCACCCCGCCGGTCAGGTGCAGCCCGCAGGACTGGCCCGACAGCGCCTCGATCTCGCGGTAGAGCGCGACGGTGTAGGCCTGGAGCTTGGCGACGTTCGGGTCGCCGTTCAGCGTGTGGAAGCCGCCGGCAGCGTGCCAGCTCGAGCCGCTGGTCAGCTCGGAGCGCTCGATCAGCATCACGTCGGTCCAGCCGGCGCGGGCGAGGTGATAGAGCACGGAAGCGCCGACGACGCCGCCGCCGATCACCACCACGCGCGCGTGCGAGTTCATCGGTTCTTCCTCCCCGTCTCCCCGTGTACCCGGGCGCGGACCGCGGGCAAACCCCTGCCGCGCCGTCGGCGGCCGCCGTGCGCCCGGTCCCACCGACCGAGGACGGCCTTCGCTGCCTCCGACGCCGCGGCGTAGGTCGCGGAGATCGCCAGCACCGCCGCGAGCACCGGCCAGGGCAGCGGCGTGAAGCCGAGGGCGGCGGCGGGCTCGATGTAGGAAAGCCCGAGGGCGGCGAGGCCGACGAGGCCCGCGGCGACCGCGAGGAGGGCGCCGGGGCGGCTCCGCCAGATCGGCCGGCGGGTGCGCAGGACGAAGATGATGAGGATCTCGGTCAGGAGCGACTCGGTGAACCAGGCGGTGCGGAAGAGCTCGGGGCCGGCGGTGAAGACACCGAGCAGGACCGCGAAGGTGACGAAGTCGAAGGCGGTGCTGACGCTGCCGAAGACGAGCATCACCCGCCGGATGCGGCGGATGTCCCAGCGCGACGGCCGCGCCACCGCCTCGGGATCGGCGCGGTCGCCGGCGATGGCGAGCGCGGGGAAGTCGGAGAGAAAGTTGTTGAGCAGGATCTGCTTGGCCAGCAGCGGCAGGAACGGCAGGAAGACCGAGGCGGCGGCCATGCTCAGCATGTTGCCGAAGTTGGCGCTGGTGGTGACGGCGATGTATTTCAGCGTGTTGACGAAGGTGCGCCGCCCGAGCTCGATGCCCTGAAGCAGCACCCCGAGGTCGTGCTCGAGCAGCACGAGGTCGGCCGCCTCCTTGGCGACGTCGACCGCCTGGTCGACGGAGACGCCGACGTCGGCGGCGCGCAGCGCCGGCGCGTCGTTGATGCCGTCGCCGAGATAGCCGGTGACCCGTCCGGCGCGCTTGAGCGCGACGATGATGCGTTCCTTCTGGATCGGGTCGATCTCGGCAAAGACCTGCGTCGCCTCGGCGCGCCGCCACAGCGCCTCGTCGCGGGTGCGGTCGAGCTCGGCGCCGGTCAACACCGCGGGGTGCGCGATCCCCACCGTGCGCGCGAGCGCGGCGGCGGCGAAGCGGTTGTCGCCGGTGATGATCTTGAGCTCGACGCCGCGTGCCCTGAGCGCGGCGATGGTCTCGGCGACCTCGGCCTTGGGCGGGTCGCGGAACAGGAGGACGCCCTCGAGGCGCATCGTCCGCTCGTCCTCGCGCGTGCAGTCCGCGGCGCCGGGCATTTCGCGGCTCGCGACGCCGAGAACGCGCAGGCCCTCGCCGCTCCAGGCAGCCAAGTGGGCCTCGAGGCTCGCGCGTTCCGCCGGGCCGAGCGGCGCGTCGCCCACCCGGTCGCAGGCGGCCAGCGTCTCGGCGAAGGCGCCCTTGGTGACGAGCCGCGGCGCGCCGCCCGCGTCGCCTGCGACGAGCACGCTGAGGCGTCGGCGCTTGAAGTCGAACGGCGCCTCGCCGAGCCGGCGGAAGATGGCGGCGTCGAGACCGCGCGCCCGGCCCGCGGCGATCAGCGCCTCGTCGAGCAGGTTCGGCAAGCCGCTCTGCAGCGCGGCGTTGGCGAAGGCGTCGCGCAGCACCGCGTCGGACGGCGCGCCGTCGGGATCGAGTGCGGCGACCAGCGCCATCGAGCCTTCGGTCAGCGTGCCGGTCTTGTCGGTGCAGAGCACCTCCATGGCGCCGAGGTTCTCCACGGCCTCGAGCTTGCGCACGATGACGCCGCGGCCGGCCATGAGGCGCGCACCGGTGGCGAGGGTGACGGTGACGATGGCGGGCAAGAGCTCCGGCGACATGCCGACGGCGAGGGCGATGGCAAAGAGGAGCGAGTCGATGGGCGGCCGCTCGAGGACCACGTTCGTCGAGAACACGATGAGCGCGAGCAGCCCCATGATCCGGGTCAGCAGGAAGCCGTAGTCGCGCAGGCCGCGCGCGAACTCGCTTTCGGGCGCATCGAGCCGCAGCCGGTCGGCGATGGCGCCGAACTCGGTCGCCGCGCCGGTCCGGACCACCAGGAACCGCGCGGTGCCGCTCCTGACATAGGAGCCCATGAAAGCGGCGTTGTCACGGGCGCCGAGCGGCGCCTCGGCGGCGACGATGCCCGGGCGCTTCTCGGATGGCACCGGCTCGCCGGTCAGCACCGCCTCGGAGACCGAGCAGTCGGCCGCCGCGAGGATGCGGCCGTCGCCCGGCACCAGGCTGCCGGCGGCGAGGAGCGCCACGTCGCCCGGCACCACCTCCCGGCTCGGGATCTCGCGGGGTGCCCCGTCGCGCAGCACGGTGCTGCGGGTCTCGACGCGCGCGCGCAGCCGGGCGAGGGCCGTTGCGGCGCGATGCTCCTGCACGAAGCCGACGAGCCCGGCCCCGAGCACGATCGCGAGGATGATCTCGGCGTCGGTCCATTCGCCGACCGCCGCCGAGACGCAGGCTGCGCCGATCAGCACCAGCACGAGCGGGCTCTCGAACTGCCGCACGAGAAGCCGCAGCGTCGAGGCGGCCGGCGTGTCGCGCACGAGGTTCGGGCCGACGCTGCGAAGCCGGGCCGATGCCTCGGCGCCGGTGAGGCCCTGCGGCGAGGTCTGCAGGCTGGCGAGAAGCCCGTCGACCGGCTCGGCCCAGAACGGCGGCACGGCCTGGTTCATGGCCGCGGCCGGCGCGAGCGGCGAACGACCGGCGCCGGCATCGGCTCAGCCGACCAGCGCGTCGACGAGCCCGGAGCCCGGATGCGTCATGCCCTCGATGACGGTGAAGTGGTTGCGCCGCGGCTCGATCGTCTGCTCCATGTCGGCGCCGAGCCCGGTCCAGATGTTGGCGAGCAGCGTCGTCTGGCGCACGAACTCCGGCCGCTCGCCGTCGCCGACCCAGGCGTGCACCGCCACGCCGGTCCAGGGGGCGAGAAGCGCCGGGCTCTCCGCCGCGGCCTCGGCGGCGTCGAGCCGCAGCGTGTCGTTGAGCGTCAGCCGCAGCAGCGGCCGGAGGTCGTGCAGCCCGCTGATCGAGACCACCCGGTCGAGCCGGTCGCGCACGCGGGCGGGCAGGGCGCTGTCGCTGCAGACCTGCCGCGTCACCAGGTGGCCGCCGGCGGAATGGCCGGCGAGGCGGAGCGGCCCGTCCGGTACTTCCGCGGCCGCCGCGGCAACGGCCGGGGCGAGCATCGCGGTGATCTCGGCGATGCGCGCCTCGGGCGCCAGCACGTAGCTCGGCATCGCAACCGCCCAGCCGAGCGCCAGCGGGCCACCGGCGAGGTGCGAGAAGGTCCGGGCGCCGAACCGCCACCAGTAGCCGCCGTGCACGACGACGAGGAGCCCGCGGGGGCTCGTGTCGGGCAGGAAGAGGTCGAAGCGCTGCCGCGGGTGGGTGCCATACGCGAGATCGCCGCGCATCCGCTCGCCCTGCGCCGCGCGGAAGGCCGCCGCCTCGGCCTCCCAGCGCGCTGGATAGGCCTCGCCGCCCGGGATGTGCGGGGCATTGGCATAGGCGTCGTCCCAGTCGGCAATCATGCTTGGCCCCGCGCCCTTCATCGCATTGCGGCCGAGCCGCCCGAGCCGCCGGCCGTCACACTGCCGGCGGCCCGGCAGCGATGCAATGGCGATTTCCGCCCGGTCACGGGGTGGCCGACAGCCGCGCCTCGGCGCCGTCGACCTCGACGACGAGGCGGCGCACCAGATGGTCGGAGAGCTTGCGCTCGCGCCCGAGACGGAAGTAGGTCGCGCGCTCGGCGCGAAGCGCCGCGAGGCGCAGCTCGCGGTCGACCGCCTCGATCTGGCGCAGCTCCTCGGCCTCGCGCCCCGACTTCGCCATGCCCTCGACGCGCGCGCGGTAGTCGGCCGAGAGCCGCGCCGCGGCCTCGAGCCAGCGCACCGCCTTCGACGAGACCGAATGCTCCTGGTGCACGCGCCGCTCGATGGCGTCGATCGCCGCCAGCGCCGCCGCCTTGCGCGCGCGGCGCTCGAAGCGCGCGGCCTCGTCCTCGGGCGGCAGCGTGATGCCCCGCAGGAGCCGCGGCAACCCGACGCCGGCCAGCACCATGGAGAGGATCACCACGCCCGCGGCGATGGCGATCGCGAGATCGCGCGCCGGGAACGGCACCCCGCCCGCCATCAGCGGCAGGGCCAGGATGCCGGCCAGCGTGATCGAGCCGCGGACGCCCGCGAGCGCCACGACGAGAAGGAGCCGCAGCTCGGACAGCGACCCGTCGGGCGCGCGCGGCCTCCGGAAGCCGAGCCGGACCCGCAGCGACACCCAGACCCAGGCGAGGCGCAGGACGATGAGCGCCAGCGTCACCACGACGATGTAGCCGACGAGGCGCGCCGGGCTCGCCTCGCGGCTGGCGTTCTCCGCGATCGCCGGCAGCTGCTCGCCGAGGAGCACGAACATCGCGCCGTTGAGCGCGAACTGCACCATGTCCCAGACTGCGACCCGGCGCACGCGGGTGATCGGCAGCGCCCGGCCCGACTGCTCGACGTAGGCCATGGCGATGCCGGCGGCGACCGTGGCGAGGATGCCGGAGGCGCCGAGGCGCTCGGCGAGGAGGTAAGCGCCGAACGGCAGGAGCAGGCTCATCAGGATCTTCGAGCCCGGCTCCTCGCCGAGGCGGAGCGCGATCCGCTCCTGAAGCGCGGTCACCGCCCAGGTGGTGCCGAGGCCGGCGGCAATGCCGCCGACCGCGAGCCAGACGAAGGTGGCGCCGGCCGCGACCGCCGAGAAGCTGCCGGTCACCGCCGCCGCCACCGCGAAGCGCATGCAGACGAGACCGGAGGCGTCGTTGAGGAGCGACTCGCCCTCCAGCACGTGCAGGAGCCGCGGCGGCAGCGGCGACTTGCGGATCAGCGCGCCGACCGCCACCGGATCCGTCGGCGACAGCACCGCGCCGAGCGCGAAGGCGACCGGCAAGGGCATCGCCGGGATCATCCAGTGCGCGAGAAGGCCGATGCCGATCACGCTGAAGACGACGAGGCCGAGCGCCAGCTCGACGATCGCGCGGGCGTCGCGATAGAGCCCGTCCTTGGGGATGCGCCAGCCGTCGAGGAAGAGGAGCGGCGGCAGGAAGAACAGGAAGAACACCTCCGGATCGAGCCGGAGGCCGAGCCCGGTCGTCGCGGCGACGACGCCGCCGGCGGCGATCTGCACCAGCGGCAGCGGCACCGCGGGCCCGAGCGCGCGTCCGATCCAGCCGCTGACCACCACGGCGAGGAGCATGACGAGCGCCGCGACGACGATTTCCTGCACGGCCGGCGGATCTCCTCTCGACGGGGCGCCGGTGCGGCGCCGGGGGGAAGCGCCGACCTCGGGGAGCCCTGAAGGGCTCCCGCTCGGCCGCCGCTGGGTGAACGGCCGCCGTTGCGGCCGTTCACCCGATCGCGGCGCCGCCCGCCGCGGGCGGCTCAGCCCTCGGCGCGGACCAGC
>JBDHSS010000136.1:0-7630 GCA_039808205.1 Paracoccaceae bacterium
TCGCCGACAACGTCGGCGACAACGTCGGCGACTGCGCCGGCATGGCGGCCGACCTCTTCGAGACCTATGCCGTCACGCTGGTCGCGACGATGGTGCTCGGCTCGATCTACTTCGCCGGCCAGGACATCGTCGCGACCGTCATGCTCTATCCGCTGGCGATCTGCGCGGTGTGCGTGTTGACCTCGATCGCCGGCACCTTCGCGGTGCGGCTCAGCCCGGGCGGCACCATCATGGGCGCGCTCTACAAGGGCTTCATCGCCACCGGCGTCCTGTCGCTCGTCCTGCTCTATCCGCTGACCGCGGTCATCTTCCCCGGCCCGATGTCGGCGCCCTTGACCACGACGACGGGCGTCAGCTTCACGCCGTGGCACCTCTTCCTCTGCGGCGTCGTCGGCCTCGTCGTCACCACCCTCATCGTCGTCATCACCGAGTACTACACCGGCACCGAGTATCGCCCTGTCCGCTCGATCGCCCAGGCGTCGATCACCGGCCACGGCACCAACGTGATCCAGGGCCTCGCGGTGTCGCTCGAGTCGACCGCGCTGCCCGCGCTCGTCATCGTCGCCGGCATCATCTCGACCTACATGCTCGCCGGCCTCTTCGGCATCGCGATCGCGGTGACGACGATGCTGGCGGTCGCGGGCGTCGTGGTGGCGCTCGATGCCTTCGGCCCCGTGACCGACAACGCCGGCGGCATCGCCGAGATGGCCGACCTGCCGAAGGAGGTGCGGGTGACGACCGACGCGCTCGACGCCGTCGGCAACACCACGAAGGCGGTGACCAAGGGCTACGCCATCGGCTCGGCCGGCCTCGGCGCGCTCGTCCTCTTCACCGCCTACACCGAGGACCTGCGCTTCTTCTCGTCGACCGCAGCGGAGGGCAGCTTCTTCCACGGGCTCAGCGTCGACTTCTCGCTGTCGAACCCCTACGTCGTCGTCGGCCTCCTGATCGGCGGCCTGCTCCCCTACCTCTTCGGCGGCATCGCGATGACTGCCGTCGGCCGCGCCGCCGGCTCGATCGTGCAGGAGGTGCGCCGGCAGTTCCGCGAGAACCCCGGCATCATGGCCGGCACCTCCAAGCCCGACTACGGCCGCGCCGTCGACCTGCTGACCAAGGCCGCGATCCGCGAGATGATCGTGCCCTCGCTCCTGCCGGTGCTGTCGCCCATCGTCGTCTTCCTGGTCATCGACTGGATCGCCGGTGCCAGCGCCGCGCTGGCGGCCGTCGGCGCGATGCTCCTCGGCGTCATCGTCAACGGGCTCTTCGTCGCCATCTCGATGACGAGCGGCGGCGGCGCCTGGGACAACGCGAAGAAGATCTTCGAGGACGGCTTCACCGACGCCTCGGGCCAGAAGCACTTCAAGGGCTCGGACGCGCACAAGGCGGCGGTCACCGGCGACACCGTCGGCGATCCCTACAAGGACACGGCCGGGCCGGCGGTCAACCCGATGATCAAGATCACCAACATCGTCGCGCTCCTGATGCTGGCGGTGCTCGCCCACTGATCGGATAACGAGTTGCCGCCCGGTGGAATTGTTGCATGGCGGCAACTCTCGCGCGCAAGGTCGGCCCGGGCCAGGCGCACGAGCCTTTGATCCGGGCGCCGCGACGCGCATGCTTCCCGGCAGCAGATACCCGGGGAGGAACATCATGCCGACTTCGCCCAGCATCGCCCGCGCGCTCGCGGGCGCGTCGCTCCTCAGCCTCGCAGCCGGCGCCGCCCATGCCGCCGCGCTCGAGCAGGTGGTGCCCAACACCGTCCGCCTGCTCTACCAGGAGGGCCGCTACGTCGAGGTCGGCGTCGGCTTCTCCGATCCCCACCAGCGCGGCGACGGCGCGACGGTGCCCGCAGGCTTCCTCGGGCCGGCGCCCGTCACGCTCTCGGGCAACACCGGCGACGTCTTCGACTCGCGCTGGAACATCTCCGGCGCCTACAAGGCCGACATCAACGACCGGCTGTCCTACGCGCTGATCTTCGACCAGCCCTATGCCGCCGACACGCACTATGGCCCCGGCAGCTTCCCGCCGCTGCCCACGCCCTCGGGCAGCCTCTACGGCGGCAGCATGGCGGACCTCAAGACCTACCAGCTGACCGCCGCCATGTCCTACGACGTCACCACCGCGGTGAAGCTCTACGGCGGCGTCCGCGCCGAGCGGCTCGACGCCAGCGCCGCGATCCCGTTCATCGCCGACTACGCAGTGGACGCCGGCAAGAACTGGGGATACGGCTGGCTGATCGGCGCCGCCTACGCCCGGCCCGAGATCGCGCTCCGCGTGGCGCTGACCTATCAGTCGCGGATCACCCACGACCTCGACACCACCGAGAGCTCGTCCGTCCTCGGCGTCAACGACACCTCGACCGACGTCGACACGCCGCAGTCCGCCACGCTGGAGGCGCAGACCGGCGTCGCGCCCGGCACCCTGGTCTTCGGCTCGATCCGCTGGGTCGACTGGTCGGAGTTCACCATCAACCCGCCGAACTACGAGGCGATCACCGGCGCGCTGCTCGGCGCGCCGCGCCCGCTCGTCGACTATGCCGACGACTGGTGGACCTACACCCTCGGCATGGCGCACCAGATCACCGACGTGCTCGCCGCGTCGTTCTCCGTCACCTACGAGCCGAGCGTCGGCGGCGTGATGACCACGCTCGGGCCCTACGACGGCCGCACCACGGCCACCGCGGCGCTGAGCTACGACTACGGCCAGCTCAACGTCACCGGCGGCCTCACCTACGGCCGGCTCGGCGACACCACGAACCTGCTGGCCACCGACTTCAACGACGGCTCGGTCTGGGGCGCCGGCCTCCGCGTCGGCTACACGTTCTGAGTGATCGTTTCGGGGTCAAGGCGCTCAGGCGCGCCGGTGCCGCATGTCCTTCGCGAATTTGGGGTACACAAATCCGCGCGCGCCTGCCTGCCGATTGGCAGGCGCGATAGACACGCCCGCCAGGCAGGCGCGCGCGGATTACCAGCCGACGCGCAAGCTGCACACCCCTCGGCTTCCGCGCGTCCCGCGCTCCAGCGACGGCCCGGCGAACGCATGCGTTCGCCTGTCGGGCCGGGAGCTCGCGAGGTGGAGCCTCGCACGTTGCAGGTTCGGAGTCGGTTCATCCCCCGTGTGAAACTCAACCTCCAGTCGTAAATAGATTGCAATTTACACGTTGAGGTAAGATGCTCGGGGCTCCGCCGACTCTGGAGGATCCCCGATGCCCACATCCCCGGCCCGCGCGGCGCTCGCCGGGGCTGCGCTCGCCGCGTTCGCCGCCGCCGCGCCCGAGGCTCGAGCCGCGGCGATCGAGCGCACGATCCCCTCGACCACGCGCATCCTCTACGAGACCGGCCGCTACGCCGAGGTCGGCCTCGCCTGGGTCGACCCGCACCAGGACGGCAGCGGCGCGGACCTCGCCGTCCTCGGCCAGCCGATCGAGCTCGAGGGCACGACCGGCGACCTCTTCGACGCCGAGTGGACGACGAGCGCCGCGTGGAAGGCCGACCTCGGCCCGCGCCTCTCCTATGCGCTCGTCCTCGACCAGCCCTATGGCGCCGCCACCACCTACCCGGGCGGCGCGTCGCCCGTCGCCGCCTTCTACGCCGGCACCACCGCCTCGCTCGACACCTGGCAGCTCGCGGGCGTCCTCGCCTGGGACGCGACGTCGAGCGTCAAGCTCTACGGCGGCCTGCGCGCGCAATGGCTGGAAGCGAGCGCCGCGGTCCCGTTCCTCGCCGGCTACAGCGTCGACGGCGCCGGCGACTGGGGTGCCGGCTACCTCCTCGGCGCCGCCTGGCAGCGGCCCGAGATTGCTCTCCGCGTCGCGCTCACCTACTATTCCGCCATCTCACACGCGCTCGCCACCGACGAGGCGACGGCGGGCGCGTCGATGACGAGCACCACGCGCGTCCGCTCGCCGCAGTCGGCCGCCCTCGAGATCCAGTCGGGCGTCGCGCCGGCCACGCTCGCCTTCGGCTCGGTGCGCTGGGTCGACTGGTCGGACTTCGACATCGCCCCGCCGCTCTATGCCGGCATGATCGGCGAGCCGCTCGTCGACTACGCCGGCGACTGGTGGACGTGGACCGCCGGCCTCGCCCATCAGTTCACCGACGCCTTCGCCGCCTCGCTCGCGCTCAGCTACGAGCCCGCACTCGGCGGCGCGCTCAGCACGCTCGGGCCGCACGACGGCCGCACCACCGCAACCGCGGCCGCAAGCTACGACTTCGGCGCCGCGGACCTCTCCGGCGGCATCACCTGGGGTCGGCTCGGCGACACCTCGAACGCGCTCGCCACCCGCTTCGACGATGGCTCGGTCCTCGGCATCGGCCTGCGCCTCGGCGTGCACTTCTGAAGCCGCCGCCGCCGCTGTGCCTCGCCTTGCAAGCCGCGCCGCGCCCCGCTAGGTCAGGGACGACTTGAGGCCCCCAGGCGAGACCCCATGATCTACCAGACCCCCGGCGACTGGCTCGGCGCCGAGCACAAGCGCGTCGCGCTCTTCGGGATGTCGGGGCTCGGCAAGACCCGCATCGCCGCGATGCTGCGCGAGGCGGCGGACTGGTTCCACTACTCGGTCGATTTCCGCATCGGCACCCGCTACATGGGCGAGCACATCGTCGACAACTTCAAGCGCGAGGCGATGCGCAACCCGTTCCTGCGCCAGCTCCTGCGTTCGGATTCGATCTACATCGCCTCCAACATCGCCTTCAACAACCTCGAGCCGCTCTCGACCTACCTCGGCAAGCCCGGCGACCCCCTCAAGGGCGGCATCCCGTTCGACGAGTACCTGCGCCGCCAGCGCCAGCATCGCGGCGCCGAGATCGCCGCGACCCGCGACGCCGTCGCCTTCATCGCCAAGGCCGAGGAGATCTACGGCTACCGCCATTTCGTCTGCGACACCTCGGGCTCGCTCTGCGAGGTCGTCGACCCGCACGACGCCGCCGACCCGGTGATGACCGACCTCGCCAGCACGACGCTGCCGGTCTGGTTCCGCGGCACCGAGGCTGACCTCGACGCGCTGTCGCAGCGCTTCGACCGGGCGCCGAAGCCGATGTACTACCCCGAGGGCTTCCTGACCGAGCTCTGGACCGGCTACTCTGCCACCCGCGGCATTGCCCCCGAGGCGATCGACCCCGACGCCTTCATCCGCCACGGCTTCCGCGCGCTGATGGCGCACCGGCTGCCGCGCTACCAGGCGATGGCCGAGCGCTGGGGCGTCACCGTCGAGGCGGCCGAGGTCGCCGCGGTGCGCGACCCGGCCGATTTCGACGCGCTCATCGCCGCCGCCCTCGCCCGCCGGGGGGCTCCGGCATGACCCACGCCCATCACGACCACGGGCACGGCCACGACCACCACCACGGCGCTCCAGCGACCGCCGCGAGCGCTCGCGCCATCGGCATCGCCGCGCTCCTGACCGGCGGCTTCATGCTGGTCGAGGTGATCGGCGGGCTCGCCGCCGGCTCGCTGGCGCTCCTCGCCGACGCCGGCCACATGCTGACCGACTTCGCCGCGCTCGCCATGGCATGGATCGCGTTCCGCGTCGCGCGCCGACCGGCGGACCTCACGCGCACCTACGGCTTCGACCGGCTGTCGGTGCTCGCGGCCTTCGTCAACGGCCTCGCGCTCTTCGCCGTCGCCGCCTTCATCGTGATCGAGGCGCTGCGCCGGCTCGGCAACCCGCAGCCGATCGAGGGCGGGCTGATGCTGGTGGTGGCAGCCCTCGGCCTTCTCGTCAACGTCCTCGCCTTCTGGGTGCTGTCGCGCGGCGACCGCGAGAACCTGAACCTCAAGGCGGCGCTCCTGCACGTCGCGGGCGATCTCCTCGGCTCGCTCGGCGCGATCGTCGCGGCGCTCGTCATCCTCGGCACCCGCTGGACGCCGATCGACCCGATCCTGTCGGTGCTGGTCTCGGTCATCATCCTGCGCTCGGCCTGGACGGTGGTGCGCGACAGCGGCCACATCCTGCTCGAAGGCACGCCGGCGGACTTCGACGCCGCCGCCGTCGCTGCCGACCTCAGCGCCGCGGTGCCCGAGGTCATCGAGGTGCGCCACCTGCACGCCTGGTCGATCAGCCAATCGCGGCCGATGGTCACGCTCGAGGCAGTCGTCGCGCCCGCCGCCGACGCCGAGCGCGCGCGGCGGGCGCTGAAGGCGCGGCTTGCCGAGCGATTCGGCTTCGACCACGCCACCGTCGAGATCCTCGCCTCCGGCCGCGCCGACGAGGCATTGCCCCGCGCGGCCTGCGCGCCTATTTAGGCGCTCCCTGCGACGAGGCGCCCCACCCCATGCCGATCAAGATCCCCGCAAGCCTTCCCGCCCACGACGTGCTGCGGCGCGAGGGCGTGATGGTGATGTCGGAGGAATCGGCGCTGCGCCAGGACATCCGGCCGCTGCAGATCGGGCTCCTGAACCTGATGCCGAAGAAGGTGCAGACCGAGACGCAGTTCGCCCGCGTGATCGGCGCGACGCCGCTGCAGATCGAGCTCACGCTGATCCGCATGTCCGAGCACCAGTCGAAGACCACCTCGGCCGCGCACCTCGAGGCGTTCTACCAGCCGTTCCGCGCCGCGCGTGAGCGGCGCTTCGACGGCCTCATCATCACCGGCGCGCCGATCGAGCACCTCGACTTCGAGGCGGTCAGCTACTGGGACGAGCTGCGCGAGGTGTTCGACTGGACCCAGACCAACGTGCACTCGACAATGGCGGTGTGCTGGGGCGGCATGGCGATGCTGCACCACTTCTGGGGCGTTCCGAAGCACATGCTGCCGGCGAAGGCGTTCGGCTGCTTCCGTCACCGCGCCGTGGCGCCGTCGGCGACGCTCCTGCAGGGCTTCTCCGACAGCTTCGTCGTCCCGGTCAGCCGCTGGACCGAGGTGCGCGCCGAGGACGTGGCGCTCCACTCCGACCTTCGGGTGCTGATCCAGTCCGACGACGTGGGCCCGTCGCTGATCGAGGACCGCCGCCACCGCGCCTACTACATGTTCAACCACCTCGAGTACGACTCGACCACGCTCAAGGAGGAGTACGACCGCGACCTCGCCGCCGGCAGCGCCATCGTGCTGCCGTACGACTACTTCCCCGACGACGACCCCGCGCGGACCCCGGAAAACCGCTGGCGCAGCCACGGCGCGCTCCTCTACGGCAACTGGATCAACGCGATCTACCAGTCCACCCCCTACGACATCGCCGCCATCGGCCGCTGATCCCCGCCGGAGGTGGGCACCACGCCGCCCTCCCCATGCTCCCCAAAGGCTTTCATACGGCCTTGAAACCTGGAGAGCAGTCGCTTTCGGCAACAGCCGGAAAGCAGGCAAAGAAAACAATGCGCGCACCGCGCGCTCCTTGTCGCGGCAAAGGCCGCGCCCCGCCCTCTCCCCCGACCCGCCACCCAAGAACCGACACCGAGGCGGCGCCCCGCCGCCTCCCGGCGGAAGGGGGCTCGATGCCCCCTTTCGCCGGCCCCCCTTCAGAGCCGCCCCGTCTGCCACAGCCGCACCTTGATCCCGCCGTGCGACACCACGGGCCCCGGCGGCCCGAACGGCAGCCCGGTCGCCTGGGCCAGCGCCGGCTCGCTGGTGACGACGGCCGCGCGCCAGCCGCCGAAGCCGTTGCCGAGCACCGCGCCGAGCGCGGCGTAGAGCGGGCG
>JBDHSS010000137.1:0-7559 GCA_039808205.1 Paracoccaceae bacterium
AGCCGGCGCGCGGCTTCCGCACGCACCGCGCCGAGCCCGCGCGGGTCGGCCATGCGCGCCATCGCCGTGGCGAGGCCCTGCATCGTGGTGGCGAAGGCCGGCGCCGAGCAGCCGTCGACGCCCCAGCCGAGGATCGGCGCGCCGCACATCTCCTCGAAGGCGGTGCGGGCGGCGACCTGCACCGGATGGTCGATGTCGACGTACTCGGGGCCGCCGCCGAGCTCGCGGCTCAGCGCGAGAAAGCCCGCGTGCTTGCCCGAGCAGTTGTTGTGCAGCTGGCAGGGCGACGCGCCCACGTCACGCAGGCGGTGCCGCTCGGCGGCGTCGTCGGGCACCTGCGGGCCGCAGCGCAGGTCGGGCTCGGCGAGGCCAAGGTCGGCGAGCCAGGCGGCGACGCGGGTCACATGCATCGCCGCGCCGTTGTGCGAGGCGCAGGCGAGGGCCAGCTGCTCGCCGGCCAGCCGCGCGCCCGCGGCGCTCTCGACGAGCGGCAGCGCCTGCAGCATCTTGCACGAGGAGCGGGGGAAGACCCGCGCCCCTGGATCGCCCCAGGCGGCGATCACCGCGCCGCGGGCATCGGCGATCACCGCGTGGCCGCGATGCCGCGACTCGACGAGATCGCCGCGCAGCACCTCCGCCAGCACAACCGGGTCAGTCATCGAACAGTCCCTCCGCAAGGTCTTCCCCGAGTAGCGCATGCAGGTGCCGGAACGCGAGCCGGATCCGCGACTTGACCGTGCCGAGCGGCAGGCCGTCGCGCGCGGCGATCGCGCGGTGGCTGAGGCCCTGGTAGAACGCGGCGACGAGGATCTGGCGCTGCTCGGCCGGCAGCGCATCGAGCGCGGCGCGGAGCCGGCGCTCGCGCTCGGCGGTGTCGAGGACCGCGAGGCCGTCGGGCGCGGGGTCGGGCTGGAACAGCGGATCCTCGGGGTCGGGCGTGGGGCGGGCGCCGCGGCGGTGCAGGTCGATTCGCCGGTTGCGCGCGATGGCGAAGATCCACGTCGACACCGCGGCGCGCGCCGGATCGAAATCGGCGGCGTGGCGCCAGACCGCCACCATCACGTCCTGGGCGATCTCGTCGGCGTCGGCTGCCGCGGCGCCGGAGCGCAGCGCGAAGGCCTTTACCCGTCCGGCGTAGCGCTCGAAGAGTGCGACGAACGCGCGCCGGTCGCGCGCGGCGACGGCGCGCATGAGGTCGGGATCGCTGAGGCTCTCGGGCGGCGGCAGCGGCAGCGACATGTCCCGACTCCCGGGGAAGCGGTGCGTGACCGGCGGCCGCGGCCGTCGCGGACGGTCGAATCCGGTGCAAGGGGCTGGAACATCCCCCGGTTGTCGCGCTACAGTAGCGTCGGCTTCGAGACAAAGACAAGCTTGACCGCGATGCCGATTTCCCTCCGGGGCATGGCATCGCGCACAAGGCTGGGACGAGCAGGAGACAGTGGCCGCATGACACCGAATGCCTGGAGACTTCCCCTTGCCGCGGCGGTCCTCGCCCTCGCGGCGCCGGTGCCTGGCGAGGCGGCCGACCGGGTGGCCGCGCACAGCGACTGGAGCGTCTTCGTCGCGGCGAGTCCGAAGGAGTGCTACATCGTCTCGCCTCCGAAATCGTCGACCGCGAAGCGCGACGGCAAGCCCGCCGACGTGCAGCGTGGCGACGTGCGGCTGTTCGTGTCGTTCCGTCCCGGCGAGAAGGTGACGAACGAGGTGAGCTTCACCGGCGGCTACCCGTTCAAGCCCGGCGCCGCGGTGACGCTGACGATCGGCTCGGACCGGTTCGAGCTGGCGCCCGGCAAGGGCGATGCCGGCGAATGGGCGTGGACCGACCCCTCCGACGACAGCCGCGTGGTCGCGGCGCTGAAGAAGGGCTCGACGGCGACGCTCGCCGGCACCTCGTCGCGCGGCACCGCGACCGAGGATACCTTCTCGCTCGCGGGCTTCACCGCCGCCGTCGAAGACGCCGCGACCCGCTGCCGCTGACCGACCCGCGGTTCGCGGTCTGGCAATTCGAGGCGCGAGCGGCTATATCGGCGCATCGCGCCCGCGTTCCGGCGCGCGCCTGGTGAAATGCGCCCCTCCATGACCGTGTCGAGCCCGATCGTCCCCGACCTCGTCACCCTGCCCCGGCGGCAGGACGCGGCGGCGCGCGTCAACCTCGTCGGCCTCGGCCGCGCCGAGCTCAGCGCGGCGCTTGTCGCCGCCGGCACCCCCGAGACGCAGGCGGCGATGCGGACCGGCCAGCTCTGGCAGTGGATCTATCATCGCGGCGCGCGAGACTTCGCGGCAATGACCAATCTCGCCCGCGCTTACCGCGCGCTGCTGGCCGATCGGTTCACGATTACGCGACCCGAGATCGTGACCCGCCAGGTCTCGGCGGACGGCACGCGCAAGTATCTGCTGCGCATCGAGGGCGGGCACGAGATCGAGACGGTCTACATTCCCGAGACCGACCGCGGCACCCTCTGTGTCTCGAGCCAGGTCGGCTGCACGCTGACCTGCACCTTCTGCCACACCGGCACGCAGCGGCTGGTGCGCAACCTGACCGCGGCCGAGATCGTCGGCCAGATCCTCGTGG
Source organism: Paracoccaceae bacterium (assembly GCA_039808205.1). Lineage (GTDB taxonomy): Bacteria > Pseudomonadota > Alphaproteobacteria > Rhodobacterales > Rhodobacteraceae > Amaricoccus. Next base: position 2,573 of record JBDHSS010000137.1, read on the forward strand.
CCCGCGACGACCTCGGCGACTGGGGCCGCAAGCCCGACGAGAAGCGGCTGGTGTCTAACCTCGTGCTGATGGGCATGGGTGAGCCGCTCTACAACTTCGACGCGGTGCGCGACGCGATGAAGATCGCGATGGACAGCGAGGGCATCGCGCTCAGCCGGCGGCGGATCACCCTCTCGACGAGCGGCGTCGTGCCGGAGATCGCGCGCGTCGGCGACGAGATCGGCTGCCTGCTCGCCATCTCGTTTCACGCCACCACCGACGCGGTGCGCGACGTGCTGGTGCCCATCAATCGCAAGTGGAAGATCGACGAGCTGCTCGCGGCCTGTCGCGCCTATCCGCGGCTGTCGAATGCCGAGAGGATCACCTTCGAGTACGTGATGCTGAAGGGCGTCAACGACTCCGATGCCGATGCGCGGCGGCTGGTCCGGCTGATCGCGGGGATTCCGGCCAAGATCAACCTCATCCCGTTCAACCCCTGGCCCGGCTCGCCCTACGAGCGGTCGGACCCGGAGCGGATCGAGGCGTTCGGGACGATCGTCAACCGCGCCGGGTATGCCTCGCCGGTCCGGACGCCGCGCGGCGAGGACATCATGGCCGCCTGCGGCCAGCTCAAGAGCGCGTCGGAGCGTGTCCGACGCTCACGAGCGTCCTGAGGATCGGCGGCACGCCGCTGCTTGCCCCTTCCCGAATCCGGCCGATTAGCGGTATGTCAACCTTATCAGGCAGAAATCGCCGCATCCTCAAGGATGCGGCAAAAACAACAAACCGAGCAGGCAGAGAGAATGGACGAGCGGACTTTGCTTGAGGAGGGCGACGAGATCCTCCCGGACGAGCGGACGATGGAGAGGCGGCTCTGGACGCGGCGCAACGCGCTGGCCCTGACGGCGGGGTTCTTCGCCGCCGGCGCGGCCTCGGCGCAGGCCTACGCGCCGGTCGTGGCACCCCGGGCGACGATGATCGTGGTGTCGAAGTCGCGGCGGGTGCTGGAGTTGCGGAGCGGCGACGCGATCCTGAGGCGCTACCGGGTGCATCTCGGATTCCGGCCCGAGGGGCCGAAGACCGCGGCGGGCGACGGGCGCACGCCGGAGGGCACCTATTTCATCAACCGCCGCAATCCGAGGAGCGAGTTCTACCTGAGCCTCGGAGTCAGCTATCCCAACGCCCGCGATGTGGCGCGTGCCGCGTCGCTCGGGGTCGATCCCGGCGGTGACATCTTCATCCATGGCGGCCCGCGGCGGACGGCGGACCAGGCCAAGACCGACTGGACCGCCGGCTGCATCGCCGTCTCCGACGAAGAGATCGAGGAGATCTGGACGCTGGTGCCGACCGGGACGCCGATCGTCATCCTCGCCTGACGCCGCGGCACCGCGCCGCGGGCAGGCCCCGGCGCGGTTGGCCGTCCCTTACTGGCCCACGACCTGCACCCACCAGGTCTTGTTGCTGTTGGGCTCCTGATACCAGCCGAGGCCGAGGCCGCGCGCGGACGGATCCATGATGACGGCGCGGGTGTCGGCGAACTTGAGCCAGCTCTCCAGCACCGACATGTCGCTGTCGGTGCCCTCGGACAGGTTCTCTCCGACGAGCTCGCCGCGATAGCCGGCGCGGAACGCACGCTCGCGCGGGCTGGTGAGGTCGGAGCCGAAGTGCCAGGCGCGTTGCTGCACGTACATGTCGCGCGCGTGGGTCTGGGCGGCGGCGTCGAGCTCGGCCGAGAGCTGCACCGGCTGCAGGCCGTTGCTCTCGCGCACCGCGTTGATCGCGTCGAGCTGGCGCAGCCGGATCGCGTCGGCGTCGGCCGCACTGATGCGATTGCTGCCGCCGGACGAGGCGCACGCCGCGAGCACAAGCAGGGCGGCCAGAGCGGCAAGGAGCGGGCGGAGCATCGGGGTATCCGTGGGGCTGATTTCGGTTTCCGGTCTGTAGCGATTTTCACCGCACCGTTCAAATCCAATCCCGCCGCGGCGGTTCTGTCCCAACTGTGAGTTGCAGAAACCGCGGCAACTGCGTCATAATGGCCACCAAACCGGTATCCCCCGAGGGAGAGTACGACGATGACACGAGACGAGGGCAAGAAGACGCCCCGGCTTGACCGGCGCGCGTTCACGCGCCTTGCGGCGGGCGGCGCGATCGGCGCCGCGGCCTTGGCGCTCGGTGGTGGCGCCTTCGCCGCCGAGAGCGACGAGCCGCTGCACGACTACGTGCCCGACAGCCAGGACAAGCAGACCATCCTGCGCCGGATCTCCGGCCTGCACACGCAGCGGTGGCAGGACCATTTCGGCTCGATCGAGAACGACGCGATCCTGGTGATCGTCAGCGACCGGGTGCTGCATTACTGGGGCTCGGACGGCTTCTACCGGATCTATCCAACCTCGGTGCCGCTGACCGAGGAGATGACGCGCCGTGGCCGCACGTCGGTGACGCTGAAGCGGCCGGATCCGGACTGGCGCCCGACCGAGGCGATGCTGAAGCGGCGCCCCGACCTGCCGAGCTACGTGCCGCCGGGGCCGGACAACCCGCTCGGCATCCGCGCATTGAACCTCGGCTGGCCGGCCTACCGCATCCACGGCACCAACGACATCCGCAAGATCGGCCGGCAATCGTCGAGCGGGTGTATCGGCCTGTTCAACGAGCACATCCTCGAGGTCTACGACCGCGCCCAGGTCGGAACCCCGGTCCTCCTCGTCTGAGCGCGCGCCCGGCGCCGTCGGCGCGCCGGGCACCCTGCCCCCCGCTTGCAGGGAGAAAGTGCGGCGGAATTCGGCTGTCGGTGCGACTTCGCGACCGGCAGCACGCCACCGGGCACTCGCAACGGTATCTAGCGGTCGGACGGCGCGGCGGCACTACTATTGCGCGCCGCGGGGTGGCAAAATCGGCCGCGGGCGCGCCATGGCCGGCGCCGGATCCGCCCGATCCTTTCGCAGCTTGCAGGGCGGTGTTGCCAGAATGCCAACACCTGTGATTTAGTGGGTGGCGCCGCTTTCGCCGATTGAATCCGCGTCGGGAAGTTGGTTAGTGTTCAGGCATTAGCTTGTCCGCTCGCAGGTCCGGACGAGTTAGCAGTATCGCAGACCCGCACTCTGAGGAGGAGAACAATGAAACTTATCGTTAGCACTGCGGTGGCTGCCCTGCTCGCAGGTCAGGCCTTCGCCGGCAATCTGGTCTTCGAGGCCCCCCAGGAGCCGGTCGTGGTTGCCGAGCCCGCCCCGATGGGTGGCTCGAACGCGGCGTGGATCATTCCGGTCATCGGTCTTGCGGCCATCGCCTACGCGATCGCCAACGACAACAACGACGACAGCAACTGATCGTCTCCTCCCGGAGCCGCGGGCACGCTTGCGGCACTGAGCGAATTCAGGGCATCGCCGAAGGGCGGTGCCCTTTTCGTTGTCGGCTGCGGCACCGGCTCAGGAAAACGCCGCGAGCCGCGCCGCGGTCTCCGGCATGCGCGCGAGCGTCGCGGCAATGCGGTTCCGCCAGGCCGAGCCGCTGGCAAGCGCATCCCGATAGGCTTCGGCCAGGTCGTCCGGCCGCTCCTCGCTCATCGCCTCGATCAGGAACGCCGCCTGCGCCCGGTCCTTGCGCGCCTTGAGCGCGTCCGGGCCGTCGCGGCGGCGATCAGCGACGATGAGCTTGTGGATCGCGAAGCGCTCAGGCCGCGGCACCTGCACCAGCACGCCCGCGCGGTAGAGGAGCGGCGCGCGCAAAGGCTCGGCGATGAGAAAGTTGAGGAAGTGCAGGCTCTGCGCGCTGACGCCGAGCGCGGGCAAGTCGCGGATCGCCTCCTCGTCGTCGAACGAGGGGGTCAGGAACTCGACCAGCGTGGTGCGGTCGGTCTGGCGCCAGCGCCAGACCTTGCCGCGCTCGAGCGCGGGCACCGGCTCGAATTTCAGCTGCGCGAAGACCTCGCTCAAGGCGTCCTCGACCCGGTCGCCGAGCGCGACCGACAGCCGCTCGAAGCTCGCGACGTCGATGTCGTCGGTGGCGGCCGACTGGTCGAAGCCGATCCGCACGCCGAGCTCGCCCTCGTAGAGCCGGAACGCCTGGGTGCCGACCAGCGTACCGCCAAGCCGGAAGACGCCGGCGCGCGCCAGCGCGGCGACCACCTGACCGGTGCGTGCGTCCGCCATCAGGTAGCCCTCGGCGCGCAGCACGCGCATCAGCCGCGCCCGCTCGCGCTCGTTCGCCTTCGCCTGGGCGGCGATCTCCTCCTGCCGAGCCAGGCGCGCGCGGAGCTCGGGGGTGTCCTCGCCGATGTAGCGATCGACGACCTCGGTTCCGATCCGGTACTGGTCGTACCAGTAGCGCTTGTGGCCGATCGTCTTGAGCCGCGGGGTGCCGCGCAGGTCGGAGACGCCGGCGTCCTTCAGCATGCGGGCGAGATCGGTCCACGCCGCGGTGCCGATGGCGCTGTGATGCTCGATCATCGCGATCTTACCCTACGAGCGATTTTCCGTAGGTAGCACGATGCCGCTACCCGACAAAGAAATTCTTGTCGGGTAGTCAGGGAGTGTAGGGCTCGAGTACCTGCATGTCGAGGTGGCCCATCTTCGGGCCGATCCACTGCAGCGAACGCCGCACCGCGCCGGTCGAGGGATCGACGAAATGCAGGTTCTCGAAGCTGCCGTCAGGGCCGGTGCAGGTCTCGCTCATCTGGACGCCCTGATAGCGGACCTGCAGGATCACCATCTCGCTGACGCCGCCCGGTTCGAAGCTGCAGCGGTAGCGCTCGATGCGGCCCTGCGCGCCTTCGGCCGGGAACTCGTAGACCCGCTCGACCGTCGCCGGCCAGCTCGCCGGCGGCATCGCCCGCACCAGGGGATCGGGCGTGCTGCTCCAGCCGGAGAGGAGGTCGGTGCCGAGACCACGGGTGCCGGTGATCTCGACGCCCTTCAGCGTCACCTGCTGCATCAGCGGCGAGACATAGGTGACATAGCCGCCATTGTCGGCGGCGGCATAGAGCACGGTGCCCTGCTTGTCGCTCTCGACCCGG
>JBDHSS010000138.1:0-7558 GCA_039808205.1 Paracoccaceae bacterium
GCCGCCGCGCCGCGCGCTTCGGCCTCGCCGCGCTCGCCGACGGCATGCTCGCCGCCTACGGCCGGCTGCTGCCCGCCGACCTCGTGCCGCGCCGCCGGGAGGCCGCGGCGTGAGGATCGTCTACTTCACCCACTCGCTCGCCTCCTGCTGGAACCACGGCAACGCCCACTTCCTGCGCGGCGTCCTGCGCGCGCTCGTCACCCGCGGCCATGCGGTCGAGGCCTTCGAGCCCGCGGACAGCTGGAGCCGCGCCAACCTCCTCGCCGACCACGGCGAGGCCGGCCTTGGCCCCGCCCGCGCCGCCTACCCCGAGCTCGGCTCGCAGAGCTACGGCGCGGGCTTCGACCCGGCCGAGGCCGTGGCCGACGCCGACCTCGTGCTCGTGCACGAGTGGAACGACCCCGCGCTCGTCGCCGCGCTCGGCCGGGCGCGGGCGGGAGGCGCGCGCTTCACGCTGCTCTTCCACGACACCCACCACCGCGCGGTCAGCGACCCGGCGGCGATCCACGCCTTCGACCTCGACGGCTACGACGGCGTCCTCGCCTTCGGCGAGACGCTGGCCGCGGTCTACCGCCGCTGGGGCTGGGGGACGCGCGCCTTCGTCTGGCACGAGGCCGCCGACGTCACCCACTTCCACCCGCCCGCGCGGCCCGGTCCGCGCGAGGGCCTGGTCTGGATCGGCAACTGGGGCGACGGCGAGCGCACCGCGGAGCTCGAGACCTTCCTGATGCGCCCGGCCGCCACGGCGGGCCTCCCCCTCGACATCCACGGCGTGCGCTACCCGCAAGCGGCGCTCGCCATGCTCGCCCGCTACCGCGCGCACTACCGCGGCTGGCTCGCCAACGCCCGCGCGCCGGAGGTCTTCGCCCGCCATCTCGCCACCGTGCACGTGCCGCGGCGCTACTACGCGACCGAGCTGCCCGGCATTCCGACGATCCGCGTCTTCGAGGCGCTGGCCTGCGGCATCCCGCTGGTCTCCGCGCCCTGGGACGACAGCGAGGGGCTGTTCCGCCCGGGCGAGGACTTCCTCGTCGCCCGTAGCGGCGAGGAAATGACGCGTCATCTCCGGCAGTTGCGCGACGACCCTGATCTCCGCTCCGAGCTCGTTGCGAGCGGCCTCGCCCGCATCCGCGCCCGCCACACCTGCGGCCACCGCGCCGACGAGCTCCTCGCCATCGCCGCCCGCCTCGGCACGCGGCAGACGGCGGTGGCGCAATGAGGCCCCCGCAATGAGGGCCCCGCAATGAGGATCGCGTTCTACGGATCGAGCCTGCTCTCGGCCTACTGGAACGGCGCCGCCACCTACTACCGCGGCCTCCTCTCGCAGCTGGCCGCCCGCGGCCACGAAATCACCTTCTACGAGCCCGACGCCTTCGACCGCCAGCAACACCGCGACATCGACCCGCCGCCTTACGCCCGCGTCGTCGTCTGGCCGGCGAACGAGGCCGCCGCCCGCGCCGTCGCGGCCGAGGCGGCCGCGGCCGACGTGGTGGTGAAGGCGAGCGGCGTCGGCGTCTTCGACGACGTGCTGCTCGAGGCGCTGCTCGCGGCCGCCCGCCCCGAGGCGATCCGCATCTTCTGGGACGTCGACGCCCCGGCAACGCTGGCCGAGATGCGGGCCGATCCCGGCCATCCGCTCCGCCGTGCGCTCCCCGCCCTCGACCTCGTCCTCACCTACGGTGGCGGGCCCCCGGTCGTCGCCGCCTACGAGGGGCTCGGCGCCCGCGCCTGCGTGCCCGTCTACAACGCCCTCGATCCGGCGAGCCACCACCCGGTCGCCGCCGATCCGGCGTTCGCCGCGGATTTGTCCTTCCTCGCCAACCGCCTCCCCGACCGCGAGTCGCGCGTCGAGTGCTTCTTCCTCGACGTGGCCGCCCGCCTGCCGGAGAAGCGCTTCCTCCTCGGCGGCAACGGCTGGCACGACAAGGCGATGAGCGGCAACGTCCGCCGCCTCGGCCACGTCGGCACCGCCGACCACAACGCCTTCAACGCCTCGCCCCTCGCCGTCCTCAACGTCGCCCGCGACTCGATGGCCGAGGTGGGCTTCTCGCCCGCCACCCGGGTCTTCGAGGCCGCCGGCGCCGGCGCGTGCCTCATCACCGACGCCTGGGAGGGCATCGGGCTCTTCCTCGCGCCCGACGCCGAGATCCTCGTCGCCCGCGACGGCCAGGACGTCGCCGACCACCTTCGCGCCCTCACCCCCGCCCGCGCCCGTGCCATCGGCGCGGCGGCGCTGGCCCGCATCCGGTCCGAGCACACCTATGCGCAGCGTGCCGAAGCGGTCGACTGGCTGCTCCGGGAGGCCCACGCCGCCAAGCGCGAGCGGAGCCTCGCGTGACCGGATGGGCACCAACGACCGAAGCGGGGCCTCCGGCCCCGCGAGTCCCGGCCCGACAAGCGAACGCATGCGTTCGCCGGCCCGTTGCCTGGAGCGCGGGACGCGCGGAGAGCAAGGGGTGTCGTGCGTCGCCGTCACCGCCAAATCCGTCTTGCGTCACCGTCTTGGCCGGACAGGCGGCCGGGACTTTTCTCCGGGGTCGTGTAGCCCCATGAACCTCGTCGTCCTCGGCCTCAGCCTCGCCTCGTCCTGGGGCAACGGCCACGCCACCACCTACCGCGCGCTCCTCGCCGCCTTCGCCGCGCGCGGCCACGCCGTCACCTTCCTCGAGCGCGCCGTCCCCTGGTACGCCGGCGCGCACCGCGACCTCGCCGATCCGGGCTTCTGCCGCCTCGCGTTCTACGACAGCCTCGCCGACCTCGCCCGCTGGCGCCGCACGATCGCCGACGCCGACGCGGTCATCGTCGGCTCCTACGTCCCCGAGGGCGTCGCCGTGGGCCGCTGGGTGCAGGCGACCGCGCGCGGCATCGTCGCCTTCTACGACATCGACACGCCGGTCACGCTGGCGAAGCTCGCCGCCGGCGACGCGGAATACCTCTCGCCCGAGCTGATCCCCGGCTACGACCTCTATCTCTCGTTCACCGGCGGCCCGACGCTCGCCCGCCTCGAGCGCGACCTCGGCGCCCGCGCCGCGCGCGCGCTCTACTGCTCGGTCGACCCCGACGCCTACCGCCCGCTCGGCGTCGCGCCGCGCTGGGATCTCTCCTACCTCGGCACCTACAGCCCCGACCGCCAGCCGACGCTCGAGCGGCTGCTGCTTGCGCCCGCGCGCGCCGCCCCTGACCTCCGCTTCGCCGTCGCCGGGCCGCAGTACCCCGACGGCATCGCCTGGCCCGCCAACGTCGAGCGTATCGACCACGTGCCGCCGGCCGAGCACCCGGCGTTCTATGGCGCCAGCCGCTTCACCCTCAACGTCACCCGCGCCGACATGATCGCCGCCGGCTGGAGCCCGAGCGTGCGCCTGTTCGAGGCCGCCGCCTGCGGCACGCCGCTCGTCTCCGACGCCTGGGAAGGCCTCGACAGCCTGCTCGCCCCCGACCGCGAGATCATCCTCGCCCGCGAGCCCGCCGACGTCCTCGCCGCCCTGCGCGCGCCCGAGCCCGCCGCCCGCGCGCTCGCCGCCGCCGCCCGCGCCCGCGTCCTCGCCGCCCACACCGCGGCGCACCGCGCCGCCGAGCTCGAGCGCCACCTCACTGATGCCCGCGCCCGCCGCCCCGTCGCCGCGCAGTAAGCCCCACCGAGTCCCGATCAGCCGCCCCTTTCGACGCGATTGCGCATCGCTCTCCTTGATATATCCTCGTTGTATATCCAAGGAGACGCGCCCGTGACCGCGACCACGCGCCTGTTCCATTCCAACAAGACCCAGGCCGTCCGCCTGCCGAAAGCCGTCGCCTTTCCGGAGGGCGTCGACCAGGTCGAGGTGCTGGTTCTGGGCGAGGCGCGCCTCATCGTTCCCAAGGGACGACGCTGGAGCACCTATTTCAGCGAGGGACCGTTTGCCGACCCGGACTTCCTGGTCGATCGGGCGCAGCCGGCGCCGCAGCGGCGCGAGGGGCTGTGACGCTCCGCTTCATGCTCGACACCGACATCTGCATCTTCGTCATGTCCGGGCGGGGTGCGGTGCTGGCGGCGCGTTTCGAGCGCGAGGCGGCCCATCTCTGCCTGTCGAGCCTCACGCTTGCGGAACTGAGCTACGGGGTCGAGAAGTCCGCTGCCCGCACCCGCAACCAGGAGGCGCTCGCCGCGTTCACCGCCCGCCTCGCGGTGATCGCCTTCGACCCCGATGCGGCTGCGGTCTACGGCATCGTGCGGGCGCGGCTCGAACGCGCCGGCACCGTGATCGGTCCCTACGACATGATGATCGCCGCCCACGCCCTCAGCCGACGGCTTGCCGTCGTCACCAACAATCGCCGCGAGTTCGACCGCGTCGAAGGCCTGCGCGTCGAGGACTGGTCGGTCTGATCTCGCTCGGCGTCGTCGCCGGCACCGGCCAGGCCGCCCTGCCCCTGCTCATGGGTCCATGGCCGCCTCGCGCGCCGCCATCTCCCGCCGCCCGGCCCGGGTGACGAACCAGCCGGCGACCAGCATCGCGACGCCCCAGACGAGGAAGCCCAGGTCCCAGACGATCCACTGGGCGCGGGGGGCAAGCTCGTTCACGTGGTGGAGGCCGAGGAGCTGGTGGTCGACGAGGCCCTCGACGGTGTTGAAGAGGCCGAAGCCGAGGAGAAGCGTGCCGACGAGCATCCGGTTCGACCAGGCGAGGTGCCTGCGGTGCGCGGCGCGCCAGAGGATGACGAGCCCGGCGATGACGAAGAGGTAGGTCGTCGCGTGGAAGGCGCCGTCCCAGACGGTATTCCACTCGAGGCTCGCGAGGTCGGTGACCGGATCGCGGCTGCTCAGCATGTGGTGCCACTGCAGCAGCTGGTGCAGCACGATGCCGTCGAAGAAGCCGCCGAGGCCGAGGCCGAAGAGGATGCCGGCGGCGACCGGGAAGCAGCGTCTCGCTGGATCGGGAGCCATGGCGGTCCTCCGCGCGACGTGAGAGGCCCGGTCAGGGCACGACCACCGCCTTCATGAACCCCTCCGGCCGGTCGCGCGTCGCGGCGAGCGCGTCGTCGAGCCGGTCGAGCGGAAAGCGGTGGGTGAGGAGCGGCCCCGGGTCGAGCCGCCCGGCCGCGACCGCGGCGACCGCCGCCCGCACCCCCGCGACATAGATCGCCGGATCGCGCTCGTGGGCGTTGACGACGTCGAGCCCGCGCCAGTTCCAGAGCTGCATGTTGACCTGCCGCGGCCCGTCCTGGTGGTAGCCGGCGACGACGAGCCGCCCGCGCTCGGCGGTGAGCTCGGCGGCGAGGTCGAGCGGCCACTGCTTGCCCACAGCCTCGATCACCCGCTCGCAGAACCGCCCGCCGGTCAGCGCCTTCACCCGCTCGATGATCCGCCAGTGGTCGTCCATGGCGATCGTCTCCGCCGCCCCCATCGCCTTCGCCACGTCGAGCGCGAACGGCCGCCGGGCGATCGCGATCACCCGGGCGCCCGCGTCAGTGGCGAGCCGGGTCAGCAGCGCGCCCAGGAAGCCGATGCCGACGATCGCCACCGTCTGGCCGGGCGCGATGCCGGAGCGGGCGAGGATGTTCATCGCGCAGCCGAGCGGCTCGCCCGGGAACGGCCGCCCGTCGAGCCCGGCCGGCAGCCGCACCACGGCGTCGGCATCGGCGAGGTCGTACTCGGCATAGGCGTGCTGGGACAGCGTCACCACCCGGTCGCCCGGCGCGAGCCCGACGACATCTGCCCCGAGCGCGTCGACCCGTCCCCAGGATTCGTGGCCCAGGCCGCCGGGCTCGGTCGGAAACCGCATCCACTCCGGGCCTTCCCAGGGCACGACGTTGGAGGCGCAGACCCCGCAGCCCTCGATGCGCACCCGCACCTCGCCGGGGCCGGGCTCGGGGATCGCGACCTCGGCGACCCGCGTCCGCCGCGGCCCGGTCACCACCGCGGCCCGCATCGTGCCTGCCATGCGCCCCCGTCTCCTTTCGCCCCCGTCTCCTTCGCTCGCTCCGGTGAACGCGGGGCGCCTCCGGGGCGTTCCGGAACCAGGGACGGGCTCCGCCGGTTCGTCTCCTGCCCCCCGAGGAGATGACGATCATGGCAGAACGCGACAACCCCGACACCGTCCCGCCCGGCACGCCGGGCTCGGGCGAGGACATCTGCCGCAAGTGCCGCGGCACCGGCAAGGTCGAGGGCAAGACCTGCCCCGACTGCGGTGGCACCGGCAAGGTCACGACCGGCATCGGCGGCGGCTGACCGCCCGGCCCCGTCGCGCCGGCCAACCGATTTCGGAACGGCCGCGCGCTTCGGCGGTTGAAGGGCGTCAGGTTTCGAACTGGAGGAAGGACATGGCCGAGAAGACCCTCGACACGCTGTTTCACGACACGCTCAAGGACATCTACTATGCCGAGCGCAACATCCTGAAGGCGCTTCCAAAGATGCAGCGCGGGGCCTCGAGCCCGGAGCTCAAGAAGGCCTTCGAGACGCACAAGGAGCAGACCCAAGGCCACGTCGAGCGGCTGCAGCAGATCTTCGAGCTCATCGGCAAGCGGGCGCAGGGCAAGACCTGCCCGGCGATCGACGGGATCATCGAGGAAGGCGAGGAGGTGATGGCCGAGTACAAGGGCACCCCCGCCCTCGACGCCGGCCTGATCGCCGCGGCGCAGGCGGTCGAGCACTACGAGATCACCCGCTACGGCACGCTGAAGCGCTGGGCCGAGGTGCTCGGCATGGACGACGCGGTGAAGCTGCTCGATGCGACGCTGAAGGAGGAGGCCGAGACCGACGAGAAGCTGACCGGCCTCGCCGACTCCGCCGCCAACCAGCAGGCCGCCCAGGCCGCGGAATAAGCGCCGCCGAGCGGGCCGCAAGGGATCGGGCGGGCGATGGCGCGAAAAGCCATCGCCCGCCTTTCTTGCTTCAAGACAGCTCGTCGCAGGCCGCAAACCCCTGCCCCGCCAGCGAAAAACGCGCCCGGGTGGGCGCGTTTCCCGTGTCCGCTCCTTGTCGGCCGTGGCCTCAGCTGCGGCCCGAGGGCGGCCGGTCGGAATCCGGAGCCGCCTCCGCCGCGGAGCGCTCGACGATGCCGCCGGCGGTCTCGCCGACCGCCTTCACCACCTTGTCGACCTTCTCGGCGACCGAGGTGTCGCCGGGCAGCAGGCCCTGGCGGTCGGCCTCGTCGCGCGCGGTCGCGTAGACCTCGGCCGCGGCCTCCTTCGCCTTGGCGACGCCCTGGTCGACCAGCGCGTCGGCCTTCTCCTTCAGCGCCTCGCCGACCGGGCCGAGGTGCTGGCGCTCGATGTCGGTCGCCGGCAGGAAGGCGCCGATCGCCGCGCCGACGGCGACGCCGATCGCGCCGATCACCAGCGGCTCGCGGTCGAGGACGTCGAGGAAGGTGTCGCGCGCCAGCGAGCCGGCGCCGGCCGCGGAATGGCGCAGCTCGCCGAAGGCGTCGCCCCCGGCGGACGCGAGGTCGTGCGTCATCCGCTGCGCCCGGTCGCCGGCCGCGTGCAGCCCCTCGCCGACGGTGCTCCGGGCGGAGGCCAGCGCATCGGTCGCGCCTTCCGCCAGCCGCTGCGCCCGGTCGCCGGCCGCGTGCAGCCCCTCGCCGAC
>JBDHSS010000139.1:0-7507 GCA_039808205.1 Paracoccaceae bacterium
TCGATCCTCGTCACCGACGGCGAGCATCCCTATCTCGGCAAGTGGTGGGTGCCGGGCCTCATCATCGGCTTCGAGCATTCGTTCGTGCACACCATGGCCGACTTCATCACCGCGATGGACACGGGCACCCTCGCGGGGCCGAGCTTCCGCGAGGCGCTGGAGACGACGCGGATCTGCGACGCGATCATCGCCTCCGGCAGGTCCGGGGCGTGGCAGACGCTCTGACGGCCGGCGCGCCGCGGGTTGCGGCGCGGCGTGGCATCGGCTAAGCGGCAGGCGCCCGGGCTTGCCGCTCGGCCCGGGCCAAGTCTCCGCCACCTTGTCAAAACGGACCCGCATGACCCGCGCCCACTTTCCCGGCATCGCCGCCATGGCGGCAGTCGTCGTCGTCTCGAACATCCTGGTGCAGTTTCTTGTCGGCCAGTGGCTGACCTGGGGCGCCTTCACCTATCCCTTCGCCTTCCTCGTCACCGACCTGGTGAACCGCCTGCACGGGCCGCAGGCCGCGCGGCGGGTGATCCTCGCGGGATTCGTCGTCGGCCTGGTCTGCTCGTTCATCGGCAGCCAGATCGAGGGCCCGTTCGGGCCGCTCGTCAGCCCGCGGGTCGCCATCGCCTCGGCGACCGCCTTCCTCGTCGGCCAGCTCCTCGACGTCGCGGTCTTCAACCGGCTGCGCCAGGGCAGCTGGTGGCGCGCGCCCTTCGTCTCGAGCGTCACCGGCAGCGTGCTCGACACGGTGATCTTCTTCAGCCTCGCCTTCTCGGCGAGCTTCGCCTTCCTCGCGCCGCAGGTCGACGTCGGCTGGGCGAACGAGCTGATGCCGCTGCTCGGCCGCGGCCCGATGGCGCCGCTCTGGCAGTCGCTCGCCGTCGCCGACCTGAGCGTGAAGCTCGCCATCGCGGTGTTCGCGCTGGCGCCGTTCCGCGTCGTCGTCGGCCGCTATCTGCGCAGGGCCTGAAAAACCGCTTGCGTTTTGCCCCGGCGGTGGCAGGCTGGGGATAACCGAAACCAGCGAAAGGAGGTGATCCAATGTCGAGTGAGACTTTGGAGATCATGGTCAGGTTTGCGCGCGGAGGTGCCGCCTAGGGGGCAGCCCCCCGGGCCGGAACCGAAGCGTCGGGTCGTGATGGCCCGACCGACCAGCCTCCAAGCTCATGACGATACCTTGCACGGGGGGTCGCAGCATCTGCGGCCCCCCACACGTGTCCGGTCGGTGCCCATGCTCAGGATCAACGACGAGATCGCCCTTGCCGACTGGGAGCTCAGCGAGAGCTTCGTGCGCGCCTCCGGCCCCGGCGGCCAGAACGTCAACAAGGTGGCGACCGCCGTCGAGCTGCGATTCGAGGCGGCGCGCTCGCCGAACCTGCCCGCCGACGCCAAGGCGCGGCTGCGCCGCCTCGCCGGCCGGCGCTGGACCGGCGAGGGCGCACTCATCATCACCTCCGACCGGCATCGCACCCAGGCGCTGAACCGCGAGGACGCGCGCGAGAAGCTGGCCGCGCTGGTCCGCGCCGCGCTCGAGCGCCCGAAGCCGCGCCGCCCGACCCGGCCGACGCTCGGTTCGGTTCGCCGCCGGCTCGAGGCGAAGGCGCGGCGTGGCGCGCTGAAGGCGGAGCGCGGGAGCGTTGGCGAGGAACCCTAGGCCGGCAACCCGAACGCCGGGTGTGTCAGTGCGGTCATGATTCCACGCAGCTCGGCCAGCCCCTTCAGCCGGCCGATCGCCGGATAGCCCGGTTGCTGGCCGGTGCGCTTCAGGTCGTCGAGGATGTCCTGCCCATGGTCGGGACGGAACGGGATCGATGCGTCACGCCGCCCCGCCGCCTTCCGCCGCCGCTCCTCGGCTACGATCGCCGCGATCAGCGCCACCATGTCGGTGCCGCCGCCGAGATGCTCGGCCTCGTGGAACGAGCCGGCGATGTCGGCCGATTCTCGGGTGACGTTGCGCAGGTGCACGAAATGCACGCGCTCGCCGAGGTTCCGCATCATCGCCGGCAGGTCGTTGTCGGGCCGCGCCCCGAGCGAGCCCGAGCACAGCGTCACGCCGTTGGCCGGGCTCGGCACCGCGTCGAGCAGGTGCCGGTAGTCGGCCTCGGTCGAGACCACGCGCGGCAGCCCGAGGAGCGGGAATGGCGGGTCGTCCGGATGGCAGCAGAGCCGAAGCCCGTGCGCCTCCGCCGTCGGCACCACCTCGGCCAGAAAGTCCACGAAGTGGCGGCGCAGCTGGTCGGGCGAGATCGCGCCGTACTCGGCGAGGTGCGCGCGCACGTCGGCGAGCGTTACCCCTTGCGCCGAGCCCGGCAGGCCGAAGACGACGTTCTGCGCCAGCTGCCGCTGCCGCCCCTCGTCCATGCCGCGCAAGCGCCGCTCCGCCTCAGCGCGCACCGGCTCGGGATAGTCCTCGGCAGCGCCGGTGCGGCCGAGGATATGGATGTCGAAGGCGGCGAAGTCGGCGTAGTCGAAGCGCATGCAGGTGCCGCCGGACGGCACTCGCCAGGCGAGGTCGGTGCGCGTCCAGTCCAGCACCGGCATGAAGTTGTAGCAGATGACCTCGATGCCGGCAGCAGCGAGGTTCTTCAGGCTGGCGCGATAGGCGTCGAGGTGCGCGCGCCACTCGCCCTTCTGCTTCTTGATGTCCTCGGAGACCGGCAGGCTCTCGACCACCTCCCAGGCAAGCCCGGAGGGCGAGCCGTCCGCCCGCCGGGCGACCGACGTCTGCCGGCTGGCGATCGCCTCGGGCGACCAGACTTCGCCGTTCGGGACGTGATGGAGGGCGGTGACCACGCCCTCGACGCCCGCCTGCAGCATGTCGTCGACGGTGACGAGATCGCGCTTCGGCCCGAACCAGCGCCAGGTCTGCCGCATCTCAGACCCCCGCGCCGCGGGCGTTGACGTAGAGCGCGAAGACCGAGGTCGTGGCGCAGATGAACAGGCGGTTGCGCTTGCGGCCGCCGAAGGTGACGTTCGCCACCACCTCGGGGACCAGGATCTTGCCGAGAAGCGTGCCGTCCGCGGCAAAGACGTGCACCCCGTCGCCGGCCGACGACCAGAGGTTGCCGGCGGTGTCCACGCGGAAGCCGTCGAAGAGGCCGGCGTCGCAGACGGCGAAGTCGCGGCCGTCGTGCACGTGGTCGCCCGCCACCGGATAGGCGCGGATCTTCGCCTCGAGCGCGGAGTCGTGGGTGCGCCCGGTGTCGGCGACGTAGAGGGTCGATTCGTCGGGCGAGAAGGCGAGGCCGTTCGGCTTGGCCATGTCGTCGATGACGAGCGCCACCGCCCCGGTTGTCGGATCGATGCGGTAGACGTTCGAGGCGCCGATCTCCGATGGCGCCGCGTCGCCCTCGTAATCGCTGTCGATGCCATAGGTCGGGTCGGTGAACCAGATCGAGCCGTCGGATTTCACCACCACGTCGTTGGGCGAGTTGAGCCGCATGTCCTCGAAGCGATCGGCGAGCACGGTGCGGCTGCCGTCGGGCTCGATGCGGCTCACGCAGCGGCCGCGGTGCTCGCAGGCGACGAGCCGGCCTTGCGCATCGACGGTGTGGCCGTTCTGGTTGCGGCAGGGCGCCTCGAAGACCGAGACGACGCCGTTCGTCTCGTCCCATCGCATCAGCCGGTCGTTCGGGATGTCGGACCAGACGAGGTACTTGCCGGCTGCGAGATAGGCCGGCCCCTCGCACCAGCGCCCGCCCGTCCACAGGAGGTCGAGGTTGGCGTTGCCGTGGATCAGGCGCGCGAAGCGGTCGTCGCGGATCAGGATGTGCTCGCCGGGCATGGTTCCCCCATCAGGACGTGATCTTGTCGTTGCGACCATAGACGAGCAGCATCCCGATGATGACCACGCCGTAGATGATCTGCCGTCCGGCCTCGGGCATCTGCATGATCGACAGGACCGAATTGAGCAAGACGATCAGGATCACGCCGACCACGGTGCCGGCGTAGCGGCCGCTGCCGCCGAGGATGCGGGTGCCGCCGAGCACCACCGCGGCGATGGCCGGCAAGAGGAACGGATTGCCCATGCCCTGGTAGGCCTTCGTCGAATAGCCGGCGAGCAGCATGCCGGCGATCGCGGCCGAGACGCCGGAGGCGACGAAGGCGCCGGCGATGACGAGCCGGGTGCGGATGCCGGAGAGATAGGCCGCGCCCTCGCGCGAGCCGGTGGCGTAGATCGCCTTGCCGAAGGCGGTGCGCGCCAGCAGCGTCGCGACCACCATCGAGACGCCGATCCAGACGAAGATCGCCATCGGCACGCCGAGGAGCTTGCCCGAGGCGAGCCAGCGCATGAGCGGCGTCGCCTCGGTGCGCGGCGCGAAGCCGCCCGTGTGCGCCACCATCAGCCCGCGCATCACCGAATCGACGCCGAGGGTGAAGATCATCGACGGGATGCGCAGCACCGCGACGCCGAAGCCGTTGACGAGCCCGACCGCGACGCCGACGGCGATGCCGGTCGGGATCGCCAGATCGCCGCCGACGCTCGTCGCCATCATCGCCGCGGCGGCCAGCGTCCACGGCACCGAGAGGTCGATGTGCGCGAGCAGGATCACCATCATCATCCCGGCGGCGACGATGCCGAGAAAGGCGCCGGTCTGCAACTGCTGCAAGAGGTAGCGGGGCGAGAGCAGCGGGGCCGTGCCCTGCATGACGAGCGTGTAGAGCGTGCCGACGATCAGGATCGCGACGACGAAGCCGAGCGCGATGGCGATCGGCCGGTTCTCCGGGCGGGCGACGAGGGCGGAGACAGCGCTCATGGGTTTCACCGAAAGAGCTCGAGGCGGTTCCTGACGCGCAGCGTCCTGACCGCGCCGAGGCTGACCGCGGCGAGGAGCACGACGCCCTCGATCAGTGGCTGCAACAGCGGGTCGATCGACAGGATCCGGAAGTAGAACGAGATGACGCGCAGGATCAGCGCGCCGACGAGGCTCGCGATCGCGCCGCCGATGCCACCGAGCAGCGACGTGCCGCCGAGCACCACCGCGGCGATCGAGTTCAGCGTGTAGGCGCCGGCCTGGGTGACGTCGGCGTTGCCCGACGAGGTCTGGACAGCGAGGTAGAGCCCGCCGCAGGCGGCGAAGAAGCCCGCGAGCGTGAAGGCCGCGAGCTTCGCCCGCGCGATCGGCAGGCCCGACATGAAGGCCGCGCCCTCGGCCGAGCCGATCGCGTAGACGGTGCGGCCGGTGACCGAGCGCCGGAACGGCAGCCAGACGCCGAAGGCGATGACCAGGAGCAGGACGAGCGGCGTCGGGATCCAGGCGAACGGCGCGAACCACGCCGCCTTGCCGTCGTCAAAGATCGCGTAGGTCTCGGCGAAATCGGAAAGCTGGTTGGTCAGCGCCCACGACAGGTCCTCGTCGATGCTGCCCCCCGGCTGCGGCCGGACGATCAGCGCCAGGCCGATGGCAATGGCGCCGGTGGCGAGCGTGGCGATGATCGGCTGGATGCGGCCGTAGACGACGATGAGCCCGTTCATCGCGCCGAAGAGCGTGCCGGCGAGCAGCGTCGCGACGATGCCGAGGGCGATCTGCCCCGGCGCGCCGTTGACCAGCACCGAGGCGATGCAGTTGGTCAGCGTCATCACCGCGCCGACCGAAAGGTCGAGCCCGCCCATCAGGACCGGCACCGTCTGCGCCATGGCGACGAAGGCGATCGCCACCGCCTCGTTGGCGTTCTGCACCAGCACCGCCGTCGAGAACCCGCGCGGGTGCAGCGCGTTGTAGGCGAGCCAGAGCGCGAGCAGCAGCGCGCAGGCGCCGGCGAAGGCGCGGTTCTGCTGGAGCGTCAGGCGGAGCCCGCTCATGCCGCGGTCTCGATGTTGAGCGAGGCGGCCACGATCGCCTCCTCGGTGATGCCGTCGCCCTCGAGCTCGGTCAGGATGCGCCCGTCGTACATCACCGACACCCGGTCGCAGCAGCCGATGAGCTCGGCGTAGTCGGTCGAGTAGAACAGGATCGCCTTGCCCTCGTCGGCCAGCGCCCGCATCAGCCGGTAGATCTCCTGCTTGGTGCCGACGTCGATGCCGCGCGTCGGGTCGTTCAGCAGGATCACGTCCGGATGCACCAGGAGCCACTTGGCGATGACCACCTTCTGCTGGTTGCCGCCCGAGAGCGTCGCCACCGGATCCTCCGGCCGACCGATCTTGATCCGGAGCTTGGCGAGCGCGTCCTCGATCGCCGCCCGCGCGAGGCCGTCGTCGATGAACGGCCCGCGCGACACTTCGCCGTAGCTCGCGGCGAGCAGGTTGTCGGCGATCGGCCGCGCCAGCATCAGCCCCTCGGTCTTGCGGTCCTCGGGCACCAGCGCGATGCGCGTCCTGCCCGACTTCGCCGCCGCCGGCGAGCGCGGCAGCCCGTGCGCGGCGCCGACAGTGACCTCGCCCTCAACCCCGCGCAGCACGCCGAAGAGCGCCAGCAGCAGATCCTTCTGCCCCTGGCCGTCGAGGCCGCCGAGGCCGACGATCTCGCCGCGCCCGACGGCGATGTCGACGCCGTTCAGCCGGTCGCCCCAGAGCATCCCGCGCACCGTGAGGAGCGGCGCCGGGCGTGCCCGCACCGGCTTCGGCGGGAACTGCGCCTCGACGTCGCGGCCGATCATCAGCCGCACGATCTCGCGCCCCGAGCGCGCGCCCTTGGCGAAGGTCTCGACGTGGCGGCCGTTGCGGAACACCGACAGCGTGTCGCAGAGCGCGTCGACCTCGTGCATCCGGTGCGAGATGAAGATCGAGGCGACGCCTTGCGCCTTCAGCTCGGCGAGCAGGCCATAGACGGTTTCCACGTCGCGGCTGGTCAGCGCCGAGGTCGCCTCGTCGAGGATCAGCACCGACGGGTCGCGGCCGATCGCCTTGGCGATCTCCACCATCTGCCGCCGCGACAGGCTGAGCTGGCGCACCAGAGCGCGCGGGTCGATGTCCTCGCACTTGATGCGCGCGAGCAGCGCCTCGGCCCGCCGCCGCTCGGCCCGCTTGTCGATCAGCCCGAACCGCTTCGGCGGATCCGACAAAGAGATGTTGTCGGCGACCGACAGGTCCGGGATCAGCGACAATTCCTGGAAGATGCAGACGATGCCGGCGCGCGCCGCCTCGGACGGCGAGGCGAAGGCGACCGGCCGTCCATCGAGGCGCATCTCGCCGGCGTCGGGCGCGAGAACGCCCGACATGATCTTGATGAGCGTCGACTTCCCCGCGCCGTTCTCGCCAAGAACGCCATGGATCGTGCCGCGGCGGCAGGCGAAGTCGACCCCCTCGAGCGCGCGGGCGCCGGCGAAGAACTTCGAGACGCCGGTCAGGGCGACGTGGGGGACGTCGGTCGGCATGCGGCCTCGGGCGAAGGAGCCGACCGATCCGGCGAGCGACGCGGGCGCCGCCGGATCGGCGGGATCGGGGCGTCAGTTGGTGTCGGCCTCGCTCTGCGCCATGATCGACGGGCCGGAGATGTTCACGCCGCAGGGCGGAAACTCGTTCACGGTGAAGAAGTTGTCCGGCAGGTTCGACCAGAAGTTCTCGCCGTCCTTCAGCTGG
>JBDHSS010000140.1:0-7476 GCA_039808205.1 Paracoccaceae bacterium
CAACAACGGCTATGCCGAGCGCTTCGGCTTCTTCCGCGGCCGGCTCCTGCACGTCTACACCTACGCCTCGATGACCGCGGCGTTTGCGCCCTCCCGCCTCGCCGGCCAGCGGTCGTGGGCAGCGACCCCGGCCTCACCGATGGGCACCACGCTCCGCCGTGTCGAAGGCAAGGACGGCGACCGGCTGCTGGTGCGCTCGCGCTACACCTACCATCCCGGCCTCGACGTCCGCGACGGCACGCTGCGCCGCGCCGGTGCCGTTCACGATGCCAAGTTCGCCCACCGCTTCCCGTCCCTTGCCGGCACGAAGATGCAGTACCGCTGGGGCGGCGCCATGGCGCTGACCCGGAACGCCGTCCCCGCCTTCGGCGAGGTCGAGCCTGGCGTCCTTGCCGCCGTCGGCTGCAACGGCCTCGGCGCGTCGAACGCCACCGCCTCCGGCCTCGCCGCCGCGGAGACGATCTGCGGCGTCGAGACCGATCTCACCCGCATCTACGGCGCCTTTGCCAGTCCGCAGGCGCTGCCCCCGAAACCGCTGACAGTGATCGGCGCCCGCGCCACTCTCGCCTATCGCGAGTGGAAAGCCGGCATCGAGTAACCAGGAGGACCGCCCCCGTGAAGTTCGAAGGCATCTACACCCCCGCGATCACGCCGCTCGACGAGGCCGGCGGGATCGACCGCCAGGCGTTCGCCGCCGTGCTCGAGTCGCTGATCGCGGCCGGCGTCCACGGCATCATCATCGCCGGCTCTACCGGCGAATACTACGCCCACACGCCGCAGGAGCGCACCGACCTCGCAGCCTATGCGCGCGAGGTCATCGGCACCCGCTTGCCGCTCATCGTCGGCACCGGCGCGATCCGCACCGAGGACTCGATCGAGTATGCCCGCCACGCCCGCGAGATCGGCGCCGACGCGATCCTCGTCGCCTCGCCACCCTACGCGATCCCGACCGAGGAGGAGAACGCGGCGCACGCGCTCGCGATCGACAAGGCCGCCGGCTTGCCGATCATGCTCTACAACTATCCCGGCCGGATGGGCGTCTCGATGGGCGAGGACTACTTCGCCCGCGTCAGCGCCTCGAAGAACGTCATCGCGATCAAGGAGAGCTCGGGCGACCTCGTCCAGCTGCACATGCTCGCGCGGCGGTTCCCGAACATCGCGCTCTCCTGCGGCTGGGACGACCTCGCGCTCGAGTTCTTCGCCTGGGGCGCGCCCTCCTGGGTCTGCGCCGGCTCGAACTTCCTGCCGGCCGAGCACATCGCGCTTTACCAGGCCTGCGTGGTCGAGGGTGATTTCGTTAAGGGTCGCAAGATCATGTCGGCGATGCTGCCGCTGATGAACCTTCTCGACGAGGGCAAGTTCGTGCAGAAGATCAAGCACGGCTGCGCGCTCGCAGGCCTCAAGACCGGCAAGCCGCGCCTGCCGCTGCTGCCGCTCGACGCCGCCGACGAGGCGCGCCTCGCCGAGGTCGTCGCGGCGCTGAAGCAGGAGGTCGCCGCAGTGACCGACCCGGTCGTCGAGCCGGCGCAGTGACAGCTGCCGACCGGAGCACCGGTGGTGCCGTCGGCGGGATTTGTCTGGCGACAAATCCGGTTGCACAAGGACGCGGCGGCCGGCGCCGCCGCCCCCGCTTCGGCCGAAGGATAGCGCTCCCATGACCCGCCACATCGTCAAGCGCCTCCCCGTCGACACGGGCCGCTCCGGCTGGGAGGCGATCTCCCGCCGGACCCTGCCGGTGCGCGCGCTCGAGACCGACGAGACGGCCGACTGGCTCGTCATCGGCGCGGGCTTCGCCGGTCTCTCCGCCGCCCGCCGCCTCACCCAGACCCGCCCCCACGACCGCATCGTCGTCCTCGATGCCCGCGAGCTCGCGCAGGGCCCCGCGGGACGCAACTCCGGCTTCATGATCGACGTGCCGCACAATCTCTCGTCGGGGGAGTATTCCTCCGGCGACGCGGGCGGCACCATGCTCGAGATGGCGCAGAACCGCCTCGCCATCGCCTTCGCCAGGGAGGCGGCGGAGGAATACGCCATGCCGCGGCCGACCTTCGACCCCTGCGGCAAGATCAACGCTGCCGCCTCCGACCGCGGCGAGGCGCTGAACGAGAGCTTCGCCGCGTCGCTCGAACGGATCGGCGAGCCGCTCCGCCGGATCGACGCGGCGGAGATGCGCGCGATCACCGGCACCGACTACTATCGCGGCGGCCTCTACACCCCCGGCGCCGTGCTCATCCAGCCGGCCGACTACATCCGCAGCCTCGCCGCCGGCCTTGCCCCGAAGATCGCGCTTTACGAGAACTCGCCCGTCACCGAGCTTGCGCGGAAGGGCGCCAGCTGGACCGCCCGCACGCCGAAGGGCTCGGTGACGGCGCCGAAGGTCATCCTCGGCGTCAACGGCCTGGTGCAGGAGTTCGGCCACTTCCGCGGCCGGCTGATGCACGTCTTCACCTACGCCTCGATGACCGCGCCCTTCCACGACACGGCCGGCCAGGCGCAATGGGGCCTGCTTCCCGCCGATCCGATGGGCGCGACGCTGCGCAAGATCACCGGCCCGGACGGCGCGCGGATCGTCATCCGCACCCGCTTCACCTACGACCCGAGCGTCCAGGTATCCGAGCGGCGGGTTGCGGCGACCGCGGCGCAGCAGCGCCGGTCGTTCGATGCGCGCTTCCCCGGGCTCGCCGGCCTCGCCTTCACCCACAGCTGGGCCGGCCGGCTCTGCCTGAGCCTGAACCATGTCCCCGCCTTCGGCGAGGTCGAGCCGGGGGTCTTCTCCGCCTGCTGCGAGAACGGGCTCGGAACGGTCAAGAGCACGCTTGCCGGCATGATGGCCGCCGACCTTGCCACCGGCACCCGCTCCGCCGACCTCGCGCGCTACCAGGACCAGCCGACGCCGAAACGCCTGCCGCCGCAGCCCTTCGCCTGGCTCGGCGCCACCGCGGTCATCCGCTGGCAGGAGATGCGCGCGGGCAGGGAAGGGTGACGTTTCCGAACTCGACCTGAGCGAGACAGTGCCTCGCCCGGGCTCCCCGGCCGGAGCACGGGACGGACGGAAGCCGAAGGGGACAGGTGAGCGCGAGATCCGCGCCTGCCACGGTCAGGATGCGCCCTAGCGTGACGGACAGGCCCGCGAAGCAAGCGGCGCCCGTCCGGCCGCGCGGGGTCCTACTTCGCGAACACCACCGTCCGCCCGCCCGAGAGCATCACGCGCCGCTCGAGGTGCAGCTTCACCGCGCGCGCGAGCACCCGCGATTCGGTGTCCCGGCCGATGGCGACCAGGTCTTCGGCGGTGTCGGCGTGGCTGATGCGGGCGACCTCCTGCTCGATGATCGGCCCCTCGTCGAGGTCGGCGTTGACGTAGTGCGCCGTCGCCCCGATCAGTTTCACCCCGCGCTCCCAGGCCTGGTGATAGGGCTTGGCGCCCTTGAACGCCGGCAGGAACGAGTGGTGGATGTTGATCGCCCGTCCCGCCAGCCGCGCCGACAGCTCATCCGACAGCACCTGCATGTACCGCGCGAGGATCACCGCCTCCGCTCCGGTCTCCTCGACGAGCGCCAGGAGCTTCGCCTCCTGCGCCGGCTTGGTCTCGCGCGTCACCGGCAGGTGGACGAAGCGCACGCCGGCCTCGCTTGCGATGCGGCGCGCGTCCTCGTGGTTCGAGACGATCGCCGCCACCTCGGCGGCGAGCCAGCCGACGCGGATCTGGTAGAGGAGGTGCAGGAGCGCGTGGTCGAACCGCGACACCATGACGATGATCCGCGGCGGGCGCGTGGCGTCGCTGACCGAAACCGCCATCTCGAACCGCTCGACGGCGGGCTGGAGCGCGCGCTCGACCTCGGCCGGCGAGAGGCCTGCCGGCGCGAGGAACGCGATCCGCAGGAAGAAGCGGTCGGTGGTGCGGTCCCAGTGCTGGGCGGTCTCGGCGATGTTGCCGCCGAGCTCGGCGATCGTCGCGGTGACGGCGGCGATGATGCCGGGCCGGGCCGCGCAGGCGATGGTGACGACGAGCGTGGTTTCCGACATGCGCCTCAGCACTCCGGCAGGTTGACGGCGAGGCCGCCGGTGGAGGTTTCCTTGTACTTGACGCTCATGTCGTGGCCGGTCTGCCGCATGGTCTCGATGCAGGCGTCGAGCGGCACGACGTGAACCCCGTCGCCGCGCAGCGCGAGGCTCGCGGCGGCGACCGCCTTGATGGCGCCGAGGCCGTTCCGCTCGATGCACGGTACCTGGACGAGCCCCTTCACCGGGTCGCAGGTCATGCCGAGATGGTGCTCGAGCGCGATCTCGGCGGCGTTCTCGATCTGGGCGTTGCTGCCGCCGAGCGCCGCGCAGAGGCCGGCGGCGGCCATGGCGGCGGCTGAGCCGACCTCGCCCTGGCAGCCGACCTCGGCGCCGGAGATCGAGGCATTGGTCTTGATGATGCCGCCGACCGCGGCGGCGGTCAGCAGGAAGTCGCGGACTCCGGCGTGGGTGGCGCCGATGCAGTGGTCGCGGTAGTAGCGGATCACCGCCGGAATGACGCCGGCGGCGCCATTGGTCGGCGCGGTGACCACCTGGCCGCCGGCGGCGTTCTCCTCGTTGACGGCCATGGCGTAGACCGAGAGCCAGTCGTTGACGGTGTGCGGCTGGGTGAGGTTCATGCCGCGCTCGGCGAGCAGCGCCTGATGGATCGCCCTGGCGCGGCGGCGGACCTTCAGCCCGCCCGGCAGCGTGCCGTCGGTGGCGAGGCCACGCTCGATGCAGGCGTCCATCACCGACCACAGCCGGTCAAGGCCGGCGTCGAGCGATCCCGCGCCGCCGGCGGTTTCGTTGGCGCGCTTCATCGCGGCGATCGAGAGGCCCGAGGCCTCGCCCATGGCGAGCATCTCGGCGGCGGTGGCGAACGGCCACGGTCGGGCGACCTGGGCGTCGTCGCCCCGGAGGCTCGCGCCCTTGAGCTCGCGCTCGGTCAGCACGAAGCCGCCGCCGATCGAGTAGTAGGTCTCGGTCAGGTGCAGGTTGCCGGCGGCGTCGAACGCGCGCAGCACCATGCCGTTGGCATGGCCGGGGAGCGGCGGCCCGTAGTCGAAAACGACGCCCTTGGCGGGGTCGAAGGCGAGCGCGCCGATGCCAGGCACGTCGATGCGCCCGGTCGCGGCGAGGTCGGCAAGGCGCCGCTCGGCTTCCTCCGGGTCGAGGGTGTCGGGGACGAAGCCGAGCAGGCCGAGGATCACCGCGCGGTCGGTGGCGTGGCCCTTGCCGGTGAAGGCGAGGCTGCCGCGCAGCGTCGCCTCGAGCCGCGCCGGCGCGCCGGAGCCCGGGATGCGGTCGGCGCCGGCGTGCAGCGCGTCGAGGAAGCGCGCGGCGGCCAGCATCGGCCCCATGGTGTGCGAGGAGGACGGGCCGACGCCGACCTTGAAGATGTCGAAGACACTGAGGAACATGGCCGCCTCCCCGGAGGTTTGCGAGCGCCCGACTTCCCGCGGGACGTCGGGGCGAATTACGGAGTGTGCAGGTCGCCTCGCGCGGGATCAACCGGCCGGGCGCGGCTCACAGGTAGGTCGGAGAGGTCGGAGTGTCGAGCATCGGCGGGTCCTTGGGGTTCAGAGGCCGGCGGCGAGCTCGGCGGTGGCGAGGGTGAGAAGCGCGCGTACGTGCGGGGCGAAGGAGCGCCAGACGGTGAGGTGGAAGCGGTCGTCGGCCTCGCGGACGAGCACCACCTGGACGGTGTCGAAGACGGTGCGGGCGCCGCTGCCGACAGCCATCGTCGCGAGATCGCGCGGGCAGCCGGTGGCGAGGAGGTCGAGGACGCGCGGACCCTCGAGCGCGAGCGTGATCTCGCGGTCGGAGACCTCGACGGCGCTCGAGGCCTGGTCGATGCCGGCGAGAACGGCGAGAAGGCTGGCGCGCTCGGATTCCGGCGCCTCGATCAGCCACTCGTCGGGGCCGAGGCAGAGCGCCGTCCGCGCGCCGTCGGTGCTGCGGGCGCCGATGGTGGTCGGCAGTGCGAGGCCGGCGGCAGCAGCATCGGCAAGGCGGAGCACGATCCGGGTGGTCGGCGCACGCTCGGTGACGGTCACGCCGGGGCGGAGGTCGGCAGGCATCGCGTTCATCGCTTCTCTCCTCCTCAGGCGCTCAGCCGGGCGTTCTCGGGGTCGTAAAAGACCGTGCTCTTCACCACCTTGGCGGTAATCGTGCGGTCGGGCATCGGCACGCAGAGCGTCTCGCCCTCGCGGGCGCGGCCGTCGGCGATCACGGCCATCGCGATCGAGCGGCCGAGCGCCGGGCTCGCGTAGGCCGAGGTCACGTGGCCGAGCATGGTCATCGGCCTCGGCTGGCTCGGGTCGGCGACGATCTGCGCGCCCTCCTCGAGCACCACGTTCGGGTCGTCGGTCAGGAGGCCGACGAGCTGCTTGCGGCCCTTCGCGACCATGTCGGGGCGGACGAGCGAGCGCTTTCCGACGAAGTCGGGCTTGGCCTTGCCGATCGCCCAGGAAAGCCCAGCGTCATCCGGCGTCAGCGTGCCGTCGGTGTCCTGTCCGACGATGATGTAGCCCTTCTCGGCGCGCATCACGTGCATCGCCTCGGTTCCGTAGGGGGTGATGTCGTATTGCCGGCCTGCCGCCATCAGCGTCTCCCAGAGCGCCCGGCCGTGGCGGGCCGGCACGTTGACCTCGAAGCCGAGCTCGCCGGTGAACGAGATGCGGAAGAGCCGGGCGGGCACGCCCGCGACCGTGCATTCGGCGACCGACATGTGCGAGAAGCTCTCGGCCGAGATGTCGAGGCCCGCGACGAGAGGCTCGAGGAGCTTGCGCGCGTTCGGACCCTGGAGCGCGATCGTCGCCCACTCCTCGGTCGTCGAGGTCAGCCAGACCTTGAGGTCGGGCCACTCGGTCTGCAGGTAGTCCTCCATCATGGTGAGGACGCGCGCGGCGCCGCCGGTCGTTGTGGTGACGTGGAAGCGGTCGGTGGCGAGCCGGCCGATGACGCCGTCGTCGCGGATGAAGCCGTCCTCGCCGAGCAGCAGCCCGTAGCGGCAGCGCCCGACCCCGAGCTTGGCCCAGGGATTGGTGTACATCCGCTCCATGAAGGTCACGGCGTCGGGGCCGACCACCTCGATCTTGCCCAAGGTCGACGCGTCGAAGATCCCGAGCGAGGCGCGGGTCGCGCGGCACTCGCGGGCGACCGCGGCGTGCATGTCCTCCGCGCCCTTCGGGAAGTAGCGGGCGCGGCGCCAGAGCGCGACCGGCTCGAAGACGGCGCCGTTCGCCTCGGCCCACGGGTCGATCGGCGTCTTGCGCGTCACCTCGAAGGCCGCGTCCTTGTGGTAGCCGGCGAAGGTGCCGAAGGTCGTCGGCGTGTAGGGCGGGCGGAACGTGGTGAGCCCGACCTCGGGCGCCGGCCGGCCGAGCGCGTCGGAGGCGATCATCAGGCCGTTGACGTTCGACATCTTGCCCTGGTCGGTGGCCATGCCGTTCGTGGTGTAGCGCTTGACGT
>JBDHSS010000141.1:0-7446 GCA_039808205.1 Paracoccaceae bacterium
CGGACCGGCAACGAGGAGCCGTTCTACGGCCGCACCTACATGCCGCGGAAGTTCAAGATCGGCTTCGCCATCCCGCCGTCGAACGACATCGACGTCTACAGCCAGGATCTCGGCTTCATCGCCATTTCCGAGGGTGGGCGGCTCAAGGGCTTCAACGTCGCTATCGGCGGCGGGCTCGGCCGCACCGACCAGAACCCGCGCACCTATCCGCGCCTCGCCGACGTCATCGGCTACATCGACGCCGCGCGGCTCACCGAGACGATCGACGCGGTGCTCTCGGTGCAGCGCGACTACGGCGACCGGGTCGACCGGCTGCACGCGCGGTTCAAGTACACGATCGACGACAAGGGGCTCGACGCGATCAAGGCCGAGATCGAGCGGCGCGCCGGCTTCGCGCTCGCCCCGGCCGAGCCGTTCGCCTTCACCTCGAACGGCGACCCGCTCGGCTGGACGACGGCCGAGGACGGGCGGCTCCACTGCACGCTCTTCATCGAGAACGGCCGGGTGACCGGGCGGCTGCTTGACGGCCTCAAGGCGCTCGCCGAGGTGCACCGCGGCACCTTCCGGGTGACGCCGAACCAGAACCTGATCGTCGCCGAGGTGGCGCCCGAGGACCGGGCCGCGATCGACGCGGTGCTCGCGGCCCACGGCATCGACGCCGGCGCGCAGGGCAGCGGCCTCAGGCAGAATGCCATGGCCTGCGTCGCGCTGCCGACCTGCGCCCTCGCCATGGCCGAAAGCGAGCGCTACCTGCCCGAGCTGGTGACGAAGATCGAGGCGCTTCTCGCCACCCACGGCCTCACCGAGCAGCCGATCACCATCCGCATGACCGGCTGCCCGAACGGCTGCGCCCGGCCCTACATCGCCGAGATCGGCCTGACCGGGCGGGCGCCGGGCAAGTACAACCTCTATCTCGGCGGCGGCGCGCACGGCCAGCGGCTCAACAAGATGTACCTCGAGAACATCGGCGAGCCGGCGATCCTCGAGGCGCTCGACACGGTGCTCGGGGCCTACGCCCGCGACCGGGCGACGGGCGAGAGCTTCGGCGACTTCGCCATTCGCGCGGGCTTCGTCCCCGAGGTCCGCGAGGGCCGGAACTTCAACGACTGAGCGGCCGGAGGCCGCGCGCGCCCGCGCGCGGCTTCCGCCCGCACCGGCGTGCCGCGCTCAGCCCAAATCGCAACGATCCGGCTTGGCAAACGATCACGCCCGACCGATGGTCTGAGCGTGGCCCGCTGGTTCCCGCGGGCCGCGCCGCCCATCCGATCGAGAGCGAGACCATGGCCGAAGACCGAAGCCCCGAGACCGTCGCCGCCACGCACGGCATTGCGCGCGACCGCGACGCGCGGGCGGTGGCGCCCCCGATCTATCTCTCGAGCACCTTCGCCTTCGACGGCTTCGAGCGGCCCGGCTCGCACGAGTACACCCGCACCTCGAACCCGAGCCGCGACCTGCTCGCGAGTGCGCTCGCCCGGCTCGAGGGCGGTGCCGGCGCCGTCGTCACCGCCTCGGGGATGGCGGCGATCGACCTCGTTCTGTCGCTGCTCCGGCCCGGCGACATCCTCGTCGCGCCGCACGACTGCTACGGCGGCACCGTTCGCCTGCTGGCCGCCCGCGCCGAGCTCGGCCAGTTCGAGCTCGCCTTCGTCGATCAGGGCGACCCGGCCGCGCTCGCCAAGGCGCTCGACCGGCGCCCGAAGCTCGTGCTCGTCGAGACGCCGAGCAATCCGCTGATGCGCGTGCGCGACATCCGCGCCATCGCCGACCAGGCCCACGCCGCCGGTGCGCGCGTCGTGGTCGACAACACCTTCCTGTCGCCGGCGCTGCAGCGGCCGCTCGCCCACGGTGCCGACCTCGTCGTGCACTCGACCACCAAGTTCATCAACGGCCACTCCGACGTGGTGGGCGGCGTGGCGGTCGCCGCGACCGCCGAGGATGCCGAGGCGCTGGCCGCCTGGGCCAACGTCGTCGGCACCGGCGGCGCGCCGTTCGACGCCTTCCTGACGCTCCGCGGCCTGCGCACGCTGTTCCCGCGGGTCCGCCAGCAGCAGATCCACGCCCTCGCCGTGGCGCGCTTCCTTGCCGGCCGGCCGGAGGTCGGTGCCGTCTACTACCCGGGTCTCGAGAGCGATCCCGGGCACGCGCTGGCCAGCCGCCAGCAGGATGGCTTCGGCGCCATGCTGAGCTTCGAGCTCGACGGCGGCACCGAGGCCGTGCGCCGCTTCACCGAGGCGCTCGGCGTCTTCACGCTGGCGGAATCGCTCGGCGGCGTCGAAAGCCTCGTCGCCCATCCGGCGACGATGACCCACGCCGGCATGGGCGCGGAAGCGCGCCGCGCCGCCGGCATCTCCGACAGCCTGCTGCGGCTCTCGGTCGGGCTCGAGGCCGAGGCGGACCTCATCGCCGATCTCGAGCGCGGCCTCGCCGCGGTCGCGCGCTGATGGACGCGCAGCGCATCGCGGCGGCGCTTCTCGCCTCGCCCGCCGACGCCATCCTCGCCGTCGACCGCGCCGGCACCATCCGCCTCTGGAACCCCGGTGCGGTCCGCATCTTCGGCTTTCCCGAGGCCGAGGCGGTCGGCGCCTCGCTCGACATCGTGATCCCGGAGAACCTGCGGCCGCGGCACTGGCAGGGCTTCGAGCGGACGATGGCGACCGGCGAGACCCGCTACGGCGCCGGCGACCTGCTCGCGGTGCCGGCGCTCACCCGCGACGGCCGGCGCATCTCGGTCGAGTTCACCATCGTCCTCGTGCGCGACGCCGCAGGCGGCATCGCCGGCATGGCCGCGATCCTGCGCGACGTCACGGCGCGCTTCGAGGAGCTGCGCGACCTGCGCCGGCGGCTCGCCGCGCCCGCCTCCTGAGCCGCCGACACGCCCGGCACAGCCGGGAGGACCGACCTCAACCGGGATGACAGCCATGGACGTCGAGCTGGCGCGGACCTTCCTCAGCATCGTCAGGGCCAAAAGCTTCGTCGGCGCCGCCGAGGAGCTCAACATCAGCCAGACCACGGTCAGCGCCCGCATCCGCTCGCTGGAGGAGCAGCTCGGCCGGCCGCTCTTCCACCGCAGCCGGCACGGGGTCACGCTGACCCCGCCGGGCGAGCAGTTCCTGCGCTATGCGCCCGACATCGTCCACCTCTGGCAGCGCGCCCGCCAGCAGGTCGCGGTGCCGCGCGGCCGGCGCGCGGTCCTGAGCATCGGCGCCGAGCTCGGGCTCTGGGATCCGTGGCTCGTCGAGTGGCTGCGCTGGATGCGCGGCGCCGCGCCCGACGTGGCGCTGCGCGCCCAGGTCGAGCCCTCCGAGCGCCTTCTCGAGCAGGTGGCCGCGGGAACCCTCGATCTCGCCGTCGCCTACGCGCCGCACCACATGCCAGGCCTGCGCGTGGAGCTCCTGGCCGAGGAGAAGCTCATCCTGGTGACGACCGCCGAGGACGGCACGACCGTCGACCCCGACGGCTACGTCCAGGTCGACTGGGGGCCCGATATCGCCCGCCGCCTCGACCCGGCGCTGCCGGCCGGCGTCGAGCCCGGCGTCTTCGTGAGCTTCGGCCCGCTGGCACTCGCCTACCTCGTCGCGGTCGGGGGCTCGGGCTACTTCCGCCAGCGCGCCGCCGCGCCGTTCATCGCCGAGGGCCGGCTCCATGCCGTTGCGGGCGCGCCGAGCTTCTCCTACCCGATCTACGCGGTGAGCTCGGCCAGCCGCTCCGACGAGCTCGCAACGCTCGCGCTCGCCGGCCTTCGCCGCGCGGCGGAAGCGGACGGGGCGGGCCGCGCCGGCTGAGCCCCCGCATTCTCACCGGAACCGGCCTTCCCGTGGTAAAGTGCGTGCATCGAAGGGTCCGCAAGCGCCGGGCCCGTGCGACGGGGGAGGATAGCATGCTGAAGACATTGGGCGCCGCGCTGCTGTTATCAGCGTCAGCTTACGGGATCGCGTCGGCGCAGGACGCGCCGGCCAAGCCGAACATCCTGGTGATCTTCGGCGATGACATCGGCCAGACCAACCTGTCGATCTACTCGCGCGGCCTCATGGGCTACCGCACGCCGAACATCGACCGCATCGGCCGGGAGGGCGCGCTCTTCACCGACTACTACGCCGAGCAGAGCTGCACCGCCGGGCGCTCGACCTTCATCACCGGCCAAACCACGCTGCGCACCGGCCTCTCCAAGGTCGGCCTGCCCGGCGCCGACGTCGGGCTGCAGGCCAGCGACTGCACGATCGCATCCGCACTCAAGGATCTCGGCTATGCCACCGGCCAGTTCGGCAAGAACCACCTCGGCGACCGCGACGAGTTCCTGCCGACCGCGCACGGCTTCGACGAGTTCTTCGGCAACCTCTACCACCTGAACGCCGAGGAGGAGCCGGAGAACTTCAACTACCCGCAGGATCCGGCGTTCCGCAAGCAGTTCGGGCCGCGCGGCGTCATCCGCTCGAAAGCCGACGGCACCGTCGAGGACACCGGTCCGCTGACCCGCAAGCGCATGGAGACGATCGACGACGAAACCTCGGCCGCCGCCATCGACTTCATCAACCGGCAGGTCGACGCCGGCACGCCGTTCTTCGTCTGGATGAACACGACGCGGATGCACTTCCGCACCCACGTGCGGCCCGAGCATCGCAGCGCCCCCGGCCTCACCGCGCCGACCGAATACGCCGACGGCATGGTCGAGACCGACGCCGTCGTCGGCACCATCCTCGACGACCTCGACAGGAAGGGGATCGCCGACAACACCATCGTCATCTACACGACCGACAACGGCCCGCACCAGAACAGCTGGCCCGACGCCGGGACCACGCCGTTCCGGAGCGAGAAGAACACCAACTGGGAAGGTGCCTATCGCGTGCCCGCGTTGATCCGCTGGCCCGGCCACGTCGCGCCGGGCGGCGAGCTCACCGGCATCGTCTCGGGCCTCGACTGGATGCCGACGCTGCTCGCCGCCGCCGGCAACCCGAACATCACGAAGCAGCTCCTCGACGGCGCGACGATTCAGGGCAAGGAATACAAGAACCACCTCGACGGCTACAATCAGCTCGACTACCTGACCGGCAAGTCGCCCGAGAGTGCGCGCAAGGAATTCATCTACTTCAACGACGACAACGACCTCGTGGGCGTGCGCTACGAGAACTGGAAGCTCGTCTTCGAGGAGCAGCGCGAGACCGGGACCGCGGCGATCTGGGCCAACCCGTTCACGCCGCTCCGGGTGCCGAAGATGTTCGACCTGCGCTCCGATCCCTACGAGCGCGCCGACATCACCTCGAACACCTACTACGACTGGCTGCTCGACCACGCCTATCTGGTGGTGCCGGCGCAGGCCGGGGTCGCGAAGTTCCTCGCCACCTTCAAGGACTACCCGCCGGCGCAGCGCGCCGCGAGCTTCTCGATCGACCAGATCACCGCCAAGCTGCAGCAACAGATCGACAACGCCGCCGGCGGCCAGTAACCCGCCGCCTCCGGAAGAAGCTGCCCACGGCTTATTCCTGGCTCGAATGCTCCCGCCGGAGGCGCCCGACCGCAGGGCGCCGCGGCGGGCCCCGACCGACCACGCGGCCGCCGCTCAGCGGCAGTTGAGGTTGCCGAGCATGTCCGGCCGGCACGGCCCGGTGAGGCCGTTCTCCAGCAGGAGCGTGCCGCCGAGCGCGCGGGTCTTGCGCGCCGGCACGAAGCCCGGCGAGGGGTCGCGCGCCTCGGGCTCGGCGCGCACCCGCTCGAGCGCCTGCACCGGCCGGCGATAGATCGGCCGCGGCTTCGGCCGCAGGGTGACGTCGGGGCAGCTGACCGTGCCGAGATGGTCGGGGCGGCAGACGACCTCGGCCGCGGCAGGCTCGAGCCCGAAGCCGACAAGGAAGGCCGTCGCCAGGAGAAGGATCGCGCGTCGCATGCGCGGGAAGATGGGGATGCCCCGCGCCCGCGTCCAGAGGGTGGCGTTGGCCAGCAGCGGGCGCCGTTGCGTCGCAGCATCGCGCGCCGTAACACTTCGGCGTCGCTCCTCCGATCCGGGGTTCTCCATGCCGACCTTCAAGAAGATTCTGATCGCGAACCGCGGCGAGATCGCGATCCGGGTCATGCGCGCCGCCAACGAGCTCGGCAAGCGGACGGTTGCGGTCTTTGCCGAAGAGGACAAGCTCTGCCTGCACCGCTTCAAGGCCGACGAGGCCTATCGCATCGGCGAGGGCCTCGGCCCGGTCGCGGCCTACCTGTCGATCCCCGAGATCATCCGCGTCGCGAAGATGTCGGGTGCCGATGCGATCCATCCGGGCTACGGGCTCCTGTCCGAGAACCCGGATTTCGTCGACGCCTGCACCGAAGCCGGCATCGCCTTCATCGGGCCGAAGGCCGCGACGATGCGGATGCTCGGCGACAAGGCCAGCGCGCGCAAGGTGGCGATGGCGGCGGGCGTGCCGGTGATCCCGGCGACCGAGGTGCTGCCCGACGACATGGCCGAGATCCGCCGCATGGCCGAGGCGGTCGGCTATCCGTTCATGCTGAAGGCGAGCTGGGGCGGTGGTGGCCGCGGCATGCGGCCGATCCTGGGCCCCGACGAGCTCGAGGACAAGGTGCTCGAAGGCCGGCGCGAGGCGCTGAACGCCTTCGGCAATGGCGAGGGCTACCTCGAGAAGATGATCGCGAACGCCCGCCACGTCGAGGTGCAGATCCTCGGCGACCAGTACGGGGCGATCTACCACCTCTGGGAGCGCGACTGCTCGGTGCAGCGCCGCAACCAGAAGGTCGTCGAGCGCGCGCCCGCCCCCTACCTGACGCAAGCGCAGCGCGAGCACGTCTGCGCGCTCGGCCTCCAGATCGCCCGCGCCGCCGACTACCAGTGCGCGGGCACCGTCGAGTTCCTGATGGACCGCGACTCGGGCGACTTCTACTTCATCGAGGTGAACCCGCGGGTGCAGGTGGAGCACACCGTCACCGAGGAGGTGACCGGCATCGACATCGTCCGCGCCCAGATCCTCGTCACCGAGGGCGCGACGCTGGCCGAGGCGACCGGCAAGCCGACCCAGGCCGACGTGACGCTGAACGGCCACGCCATCCAGTGCCGGATCACCACCGAGGACCCGCAGAACAACTTCATCCCCGACTACGGCCGCATCACCGCCTATCGCGGCGCCACCGGCTTCGGCATCCGCCTCGACGGCGGCACCGCCTATTCCGGCGCCGTCATCACCCGCTACTACGACAGCCTGCTCGAGAAGGTCACCGCCTGGGCGCCGACGCCCGAGATGGCGATCAAGCGTCTGGACCGGGCGCTGCGCGAGTTCCGCATCCGCGGCGTCTCGACCAACATCGCCTTCGTCGAGAACCTGCTGAAGCACCCGACGTTTCTCGACAACTCCTATACCACGAAGTTCATCGACACGACGCCCGATCTCCTGCACTTCTCGGCGCGCCGCGACCGCGCGACCAAGATCCTCACCTACATCGCCGACATCACCGTCAACG
>JBDHSS010000142.1:0-7382 GCA_039808205.1 Paracoccaceae bacterium
GACCAGATCGGCGGGGCGGACTATACCTTCGACTGCACCGGCAACGTGAAGGTCATGCGGCAAGCCCTTGAATGCTCTCACCGCGGCTGGGGCAAGTCGGTGGTGATCGGCGTGGCGCCGGCGGGAGCCGAGATCTCGACCCGGCCGTTCCAGCTCGTCACGGGGCGGCAGTGGCTCGGCACCGCCTTCGGCGGGGCGCGCGGGCGCACGGACGTGCCGAAGATCGTCGACTGGTACATGGAGAAGAAGATCCAGATCGACCCGATGATCACCCACCTCCTGAAGCTCGAGGACATCAACAAGGGCTTCGACCTGATGCACGCGGGCGAGTCGATCCGGTCGGTGGTGGTTTATTAACCTTGCCGGGGCGCAGGGCGCCCCGGCAATCAAACGGCGGGAATTGCTCGGTTAATCAAGATGAACGGGCTGCATGGGAGATGCACGACGCATGCACATTCCATGCACATCGCATGCACCGGTCCTGGTGGGCGGCCCGAACGGTTAACCGGGTTACGTGCCTCGGCAGAGTACGGCAGCAACCGAAGCGGAGCCTTGCTCCGCCCCGCCAAATCCGCCGCGGAGAGTCCGCCGTCTCAGTCCTCGTCGGCGGCCATCTGCGCCAGTACCTGGCCGCGGCCGCGGAGGCGCAGGTAGACGGGGAGCAGGATCGCGGTGGCGGCGATCAGGTAGAGGATGATCGCCACGGGCGAGTGCACGAGCACCGAGGCGTCGCCCTGGCTGATCGCCAGCGCCCGGCGCAGCTGCTGCTCGGCGAGGGGGCCGAGGATCAGGCCGACGACCACCGGCGCGATCGGGTAGTGGTAGCGGCGGAGGCCGTAGCCGAGGATGCCGAAGACGAGCAGCATGCCGAGCTCGAACGGCGAGGGATTGGCGCCGATGGTGCCGAGGGTCGCGAAGAGCAGGATGCCGGCGTAGAGCCAGGGCTTGGGGATCGCGAGGAGCCGCACCCAGAGCCCGACCAGCGGCAGGTTCAGGACGAGCAGCATCAGGTTGGCGACGAGAAGCGAGGCGATCAGGCTCCAGACCAGCGTGGCGTTGGCGGCGAAGAGGAGCGGCCCCGGCTGCAGCCCGAACTGCTGGAAGCCCGCGAGCATGATCGCCGCGGTCGCGCTCGTCGGCAGCCCGAGGGTCAGGAGCGGCACCAGCGTGCCGGCGGCGGAGGCGTTGTTGGCGGCCTCGGGGCCGGCGACGCCCTCGATCGCGCCGTTGCCGAACTCCTCGGGGTGCCTGGTCAGCGCCTTCTCGGTCGAGTAGCTGAGGAAGGTGCCGATCTCGGCGCCGCCCGCGGGCATCGCCCCGATCGGAAAGCCGATGAGCGTGCCGCGCAGCCACGGCTTCCACGACCGCGCCCAGTCCTCGCGGTTCATCCAGACCGAGCCCTTGACCGGCTCGATGCGCTCCTCGGCCTCGGTCGGGGAGCCGGCCACCTTGAGCGCCTCGCCGACGGCGAAGAGCGCGACCGCGAGCGTCGTCACCTCGATGCCGTCGAGAAGATCGGGGATGCCGAAGGCGAGCCGCGCCTGGCCGGTCTGCAGGTCGATGCCGACGAGGCCGAGGGTCAGCCCGAGCGCGAGGGCGGTCAGGCCGCGGAGGGCGCTATCGCCGAAGGCAGCGGAGACGGTGATGAAGGCGAGCACCATCAGCGCGAAGTAGTCAGCCGGCCCGAGCGACAGCGCAAACTTCACCATCCAGGGCGAGATGAAGGCGAGCCCGATCGTGGCGATCAGCCCGGCGACGAACGAGCCGATGGCGGCGGTGGCGAGCGCCGGGCCGCCGCGGCCCTTCTTCGCCATCTTGTTGCCCTCGAGCGCGGTGACGATCGAGGCGCTCTCGCCCGGCGTGTTCAAGAGGATCGAGGTGGTGGAGCCGCCGTACATGCCGCCGTAGTAGATGCCGGCGAACATGATGAGGCTCGCCGTCGGGTCGAAGCGGTAGGTGACGGGCAGCAGCAGCGCCACGGTCAGCGCCGGCCCGATGCCGGGCAGCACGCCGACGGCGGTGCCGAGGGTGACGCCGATCAGCGCGTAGAGGAGGTTCATCGGCTGCAGCGCGCCGCCGAGGCCGTGGGCGAGGAGGGCGAAGGTGTCCATGGAACGCTCCCCCCGGTCAGCGCAGCAGGTGCTCGAGCGGCCCGGCGGGCAGCGAGAGCTTGAGCAGTCCCGCGAAGATCAGCCAGATGACGAGCGACAGCGCGACGCCCACCGGGATCGTCAGCCAGAGCTGGCCTCGACCGAAGCCCTTCGCGGTGAAGGCAAAGAGGAGCCCGGTGGCGATCGAGAAGCCGAGCGGCCGGAGCAGCAGCAGCTGCAGCACGAGGCCGGCGACGATCCAGAGCATCGGCCCGGGCCGGTCGGCCTCGCGCGGCGGCAGGCCGTGGCGGAAGGCGGCGACGAAGTGCCCGACGGCAAGGAGCGCGAGGAAGCCCGAGAGCACGTAAGGCGCAGTCGCCGGCCCGACGCGCGCGTATTGCCCCGAGCCCGGCATGGCGCGGGTCTCGAGGAAGATCACCGCGGCGAGGACGGCGAGGCCCAGGCCGATGAGGAGCGCCGCCCGGTCGGGCCGGCGCGGGGTGATGGGCGCGCTCATGCGTCAACTCTCCGCGTGGGAAGGCTCGGGCCTTGCAACGCGACGGGGGTGGCCGGGGTTGCTGGTCGTCTCATGCGGGTTCCTCCGATCGGCGCGCTCGCGCCCGGCTTGCCCGATGACTCTGGCGCCCGGCCGACCGCGCACGTCAAGGGGCGGTGCGCGCGAGGACGCGGCTTTCGGTCGGGAACGGCGGGAGGCGCGGCGCTCAGAGCGCGCCGGCGAAGGTGTCCCAGAGCAGCTTGAGGTTCAGCGCGACGATGAGGAGCGCCACCGCCCAGGCGAGGAGCCCGACGCTGCGCGGGATGGCGAAGCCGCCCATGATCTCGCGCTTCGAGACGAAGGTGACGAGCGGGATCACCGCGAACGGCAGCTGCATCGACAGCACCACCTGGCTCAGGATCAGGAGCTCGGCGGTGCCGCGCTCGCCGTAGAGCGCGGTGACGGCGACGACCGGGACCACCGCGAGGCCGCGGGTCAGCAGCCGCCGCGCCCAGTGCGGCAGGCGGAGGCGCAGGAAGCCCTCCATGACGATCTGCCCGGCGAGGGTGGCCGTCACCGTCGAGTTCAGCCCCGAGGCGAGCAGCGCCACCGCGAACAGCGTCGAGGCGATGCCGAGGCCGAGCAGCGGCGACAGCAGCTCGTAGGCATGGCCGATCTCGGCGACGTCGGCGTGGCCGGTGTCGTGGAAGGCGACGGCGGCGATGACGACGATCGCGGCGTTGACAAAGAGCGCGAGCATCAGCGCGATCGTCGAGTCGAGCGTGGCGAAGCGGATGGCGTCGCGGCGGCCGCGCTCGGTGCGCGGATAGGCGCGGGTCTGCACGATCGACGAGTGCAGGTAGAGGTTGTGCGGCATGACGGTGGCGCCGATCATGCCGATCGCGACGTAGAGCATCGCCGGGTTGGTGACGATCTCGCGCGAGGGGACGAGCATCGAGCCCAGGATCGCCTGCACCGGCGGCGCGGCGGCGACGATCTGGATCGCGAAGCAGGCGAAGATCACCGCGAGCAGCGCGACGATGAACGCCTCGAGCCAGCGGAAGCCGCGGTTCATCAGGTAAAGCACGAGGAAGGCGTCGAGGGCGGCGAGGAGCGCGCCCACGATCAGCGGTAGACCGAACAGCAGCTGCAGCGCGATCGCGGTGCCGATCACCTCGGCGAGGTCGCAGGCGACGATCGCCAGCTCGCAGGCGATCCAGAGGAGATAGCTGACCGGGCGGGGGTAGTAGGCGCGGCAGGCCTGGGCGAGGTCGCGCCCCGAGGCGATGCCGAGCCGGGCGGCCAGCGCCTGCAGCAGGATCGCCATCAGGTTCGACAGCATGATGACGAAGAGCAGCGTGTAGCCGAAGCGCGCGCCGCCGGCGATGTCGGTCGCCCAGTTGCCCGGGTCCATGTAGCCGACCGAGACCATGTAGCCCGGACCCATGAAGGCGAAGAGCCGGCGCAGCCAGCTGCCGTGCTCGGGCACGGCGACGGTGGCGTGCACCTCGGGCAGGCTCGGCCGGTCGGGCTCGAGGCGGGGCAGCCCGCGGGCGGGGGAGGGGAGCGCGGCGTCGGCCATGGCTGCTCGCGGCAATCGGAGATCTGTCGGTCAATCTGGCGTCGGGCAGGGAATTATGCAAGAGGCTAAATTCGTTTGCCCCGGCTCATCCCTTCGGTGCGCAAGGGGGTGTGAAGAAGTTGAGCATGTGCTAAAACGAGGACGCTGGCCGGTGGCGGCCGCGACGCGAGGGGGCGAGGCGATGGTGCAGGCGCGGCAGGCGGTTCGGCGGGAGGAGCCGCTGCCGGACGCGCGCGCCCACTCCGAGGGGTTCCGCCAGACCCGCGAGGCGCAGCGCGGCGCGCTGGTCGAGGACTATCTCGAGCTCATCGCCGACCTGATCGAGGACGGCAACGAGGCGCGCCAGGTCGACATCGCCGCACGGCTCGGCGTCGCGCAGCCGACGGTGGCGAAGATGCTGGCGCGGCTCGCCGCCGACGGCCTCGTCACCCGCAAGCCCTATCGCGGCGTGTTCCTGACCGATGCCGGCCGCCGGGTGGCCGCAGACAGCCGGGCGCGGCACCAGACGGTCGAGGCGTTCCTGCGCTCGCTCGGGGTCAGCCCCGAGACGGCGCGGATCGATGCCGAGGGCATCGAGCACCACGTGAGCTCGGAGACGCTCGCGGCGTTCCGCCGCGCGATGGCCGAGGCCGGCTGAACCCGGGCCGCAGTCGCAGGTGTACCCGGCCCTCGTCTCGCTGCTGCTCGGCAGCTTCGCCATCGGCACGACCGAGTTCGTGGTGGCCGGGCTCCTGCCGGAGATCGCCGCCGATCTCGGGGTGACGGTGCCGCAGGCGGGGTTCCTGGTCACGGGGTATGCGCTCAGCGTCGCGGTCGGCGGCCCGGTCCTCGCCGTCGGCGCGGCGCGGCTGCCGCGCAAGCCCGCGCTCCTCGCGGTGATGGCGGTGTTCTTCCTCGGCCACCTGGTCTCGGCCGCGGCGCCCGACTTCCGCACCCTGATGCTCGGCCGGGCGGTGGCTGCCGCGGCGCACGGCTGCTACTTCGGGCTCGCCATCCTGCTCGCGCGCAGCATCGCGCCGGGCCGCGAGGGCATGGCGCTCGCCATCGTCGTCGGCGGCATCAACATCGCCAACATCGCCGGCGTGCCGGCCGGCACCGCGATCGGCGCCGCCTTCGGCTGGCGCGCGGCCTTCGTGCTGGTGGCGGCGATCGCGCTGGTCGCCGGGGTCGCGATCGCCGTCTTCGCGCCGAATCCGCCGCGCGGCAGCGGGGCGGCGCACCGGCTCGACGCGCAGCTCCGTGCGCTCGCCGATCCGCGGGTCG
Organism: Paracoccaceae bacterium; assembly: GCA_039808205.1. GTDB lineage: Bacteria > Pseudomonadota > Alphaproteobacteria > Rhodobacterales > Rhodobacteraceae > Amaricoccus. Next base: position 5,432 of record JBDHSS010000142.1, read on the forward strand.
GTACCTCGTATGCGCTCATCATCCTGAACATGATCGCGTTCTGGAGCCCCTTCACCTTCGTCGCGCCCTACTTCACCGACGCCGGCCGGCTCGATCCGGCACTCCTGCCCGTCGTCCTCCTCGTCGTCGGGATCGCCGGCGCGCTCGGCATCGTCGCAGCCGGCGGCTGGGCCGACCGCTTCCCAGTCCTCTGCGTGATCGTGCCGTTCCCGGTCGGCGCCGCCGGGCTTGCGCTCGCCTGGGCGTTGACGCCGATCGCCTGGCCGGCCGGGGTCGCCGCGCTCTCGGCGATGGTGGCCGCCGGCAGCGTCGCCGCGGTGGCGGTGCAGAACCGCATCCTCGCTGGCGCGGCAGCGGCGCCGGAGCTCGCCTCGTCGCTGGTCTCGGCGGTCTTCAACCTCGGCATCGCCGCGGGCGCGGCGATCGGGGCGCAGGCGCTCGCCCGCGGCCTGCCGGTCGCGCACCTGCCGGCGATCGGTGCTGGGGTGCTGGTGGCGGGGAGCGTCGTCGCCGTCGTGGTGACGCGGGGGGAAGGGCGCGGGTGAGTCCGCTCCTTGCAGGTCGGCACCAAGCGACCGAAGCTCCGGCCGCAGGCCGGAGCGAGTCCCGGCCCGACAGGCGAACGCATGCGTTCGCCGGGCCGTTTGCCGGAGCGCGAGGCGCGCGGAGGCGAAGGGGTGTCGTGCGTCGCCGACGGCGCCAATCCGTCCGCGTCCGACCCGGCGGATGCGTGAGCGCATCCCGCCCTTGGGGGGGCGGATGTGGACGGATTTGTCCACGCCAATTCCGTCAAGGACGGCATCCGCAGTGCCGACAGCCGGGCGCTGTCACGCGCCTGGTTATGCCATTGCGAGGCGCATCCTACAGCAGCCGCAGCTGCTCCGGCCCCTCGCGCGGCACCCGGAACAGGTCGCAGCGAAGCGGCGGCGGCGTGCGGTCCAGGCCGAGGCGGGCGCAGGCGGCGGCGAAGCGGCGACCGATGAGCTCGGCGATCACGCCTTCGCCCTTCATCCGCCTGCCCCAGGCGGGATCGTAGTCGCGGCCGCCGTGCATCTCGCGCACGAGGCCCATCACCCGCTTCGCCCGCTCCGGATAGTGCTCGTCGAGCCAGGCCTTGAACAGCGGCCCGACCTCGCGCGGCAGGCGCAGCACCACGTAGCCGGCGGCGGTGACGCCGGCGTCGCGGGCGGCGGCGAGCAGCGCCTCGAGCTCGTGGTCGTTGAGGCCGGGGATGATCGGCGCGATCGACACCCGCGTCGGGCAGCCGGCCTCGGCGAGCCGCGCGAGCGCCGCGAGCCGCCGCTCGGGTGCCGTGGCCCGCGGCTCCATCGCGCGGGCGAGCCGGCGGTCGAGCGTCGTCAGCGTCAGTCCGGCGGAGGCGAGCCCTGCGCCGCCCATCTCGCCGAGGATGTCGGCGTCGCGCTCGATGAGCGCGCCCTTGGTCAGGACCGCGACCGGATGGCGGAAGTCCGACAGCACGCCGAGGATCTGCCGCATGATGCCGAAGCGCTTGTCGATCGGCTGATAGGGGTCGGTGTTGGTGCCGATGGCGATCACCTGCGGCCGGTAGCCGCGGCGCGACAGCTCGGCGGCCAGCACCTTCGCCGCGTCGGGCTTGGCGGTGAGCCGCGTCTCGAAATCGAGGCCCGGCGACAGGCCGAGATAGGCGTGCGTCGGCCGCGCGAAGCAGTAGATGCAACCGTGCTCGCAGCCGCGGTAGGGGTTGATCGAGCGGTCGAACGGCACGTCCGGGCTCTGGTTGCGCGCGATGATCGAGCGCGGCCGCTCGATCGCCACCTCGGTCCGGAGCGGCGCGATCGCCTCGTCGCGCTGCCAGCCGTCGTCGACGGCCACGGTATCGAGGCGCTCGAAGCGCCCGGCCATGTTGAGCGCCGCGCCGCGCGCCCGGCGCGCCCCCCGCGGCAGCTTGTCCGATTCGTCGCCGATCATG
>JBDHSS010000143.1:0-7357 GCA_039808205.1 Paracoccaceae bacterium
TCGGGGGCGGCGCCCGGGGCGTCGGCGGCGGCGCGCAGCACCGCCTCGGCGCGGGCCGGGTCGCCGTTCCTGAGGTGCCACTGCACCAGCGCGGTGCGCACGCCGTCGTCGCCGGGAAAGAGCTCGGCCATGCGGGCGAGCTCGTCGCCGAGGGCCTGGGTGTCGCCGGCCTCCTCGAGCAGCGCCACGCGCGCGAGGTGCAGCTCGAGCGCGGCGGGCGCGGCGGCGATCCCGGCCTCGGCCTCGGCGCGGGCACCGGCGAGATCCTCGGCCGCCAGCCGGTCGGCAAGGAGCACCATGCGCGCGGCGACGAGCTCGGGCCGCGCGGCGATGACCGCGCGGGCCATCGCTACCGCCGCCGGCCGGTCGCGGTCGCGGCGCCAGTCGACGCTCGCCTTGAGCGCGCGCACCTCCGGGTCGTCCGGGGCCAGCGCGAAGGCGCGGTCGGCGCGCTGCGTCGCGGTCTCGAGGTCCTGCAGCTCGAGCGCGAGCTCGGCCGCCGCGCGCTCAGCCGGGAGCGACGCCGGGTGCTGCTCGGCGGCGAGCTGGTACTGGGCGAGCGCGTCCTTGCCGTTGCCGGCGTCGCGCAGGAGTGCCGCATAGCGCAGCCGCGCCGCCTCGTGGTCGGCGTCGAGGCGGAAGACGCTGCGCAGCTCCACCGTCGCCCGGGCGGTGTCGCCCTCGGCGAGGTAGGCCAGCGCCTTCTGGTAGTGCGCCTCGGCGCGCTCCTCGGGCGAGGAGCAGGCGACGAGCCCGACGAGCGCCGCGGCGAAGAGGCCGCCGAGCCACCGGCGGCGGACGGAGCCGGAAGGGGCGGCAGGTCGATGGCGCATGGCGGCGGCTCCGGAGGTCACGGCCGCCGACTTATCGCGATGCGAGCCGCGCGCCTAGCCCGATCGTCGCCCGGGCTGCGCGCGGGCGGAAACGCCGAAGGCAGGCGCCCCGGCCGGGATGCCTGCCTTCGGAAACAAGACAGGGAGCGCCGGCGGCCGAGCCGCCTTCAGTAGCTGCCGTCCTTCTGGAACGGCACCACCAGCGTCCGGAACAGGATGCGGATGTCGAGCCAGAGCGAATGCTCGCGGATGTATTCGACGTCGTGGCGCACCCGCTCGCGGCCCATGGCGACGCTCACCACCGGCCCGCGGTTGCCGCGCACCTGCGCGAGCCCGGTGATGCCCGGCCGCACCGCGTGGCGCTGGTGGTAGTTCGGCACCAGCTCCTCGATCGGCTGGCCGTCGACCTCGAGCGCGAGCGGATGCGGCCGCGGCCCGACGAGGCTCATCCGCCCGACGAGCACGTCCCAGATCTGCGGCAGCTCGTCGAGGCAGGTGCGGCGCAGGAAGCGGCCGACCTTGGTCACGCGGTTGTCGTCGCGCGTGGCCTGGCGGCGGCCGCCGATGTCGGTGCCCTCGGGCCGCATGGTGCGGAACTTCGTCACCAGGATCACCGAGCGGCCGGCGCCGAAGCGCGGCTGGCGGAAGAAGATCGGCCCCGGGCTGTCGAGCCGCACCGCGAGCGCGACGAGCAGCAGGACCGGCCAGACCGCAAGCAGCAGCGCCAGCGCGCCCAGCCGGTCGACCGCCCACTTCAGCTTCCAGGACAGGCCCCCCGCGCCCGCCTGCGCGGCCCCCGGCCCCGAGCCGGCTTCCTGGCCGCCGCCGACCCCGTAGCCGGGAACGGCTTCGATCTCCGAATAATGTGCCATGTCACCCACAAACCCACACCAACGCCGCACGCCGCCGCCGAACCGACCTGCCAATGCCGCAAGGATCCCGAACGGGGATTCCGCACGAGCAGCACCGTCAAATTTTCGGCAGGCCTCCCTCCGAATGAATCAGATTTGGGTGAGTCACCCCCCTCACCGCTGCGCATTAAGCCATCCTTTACCGGCAAACTCAATCAAATTTAATTGACAGCTTAATGACTTGGCGGCAGGCGAGGCCCCCTCGCCCCAGGCTGGCCCGCCCCGCGGGGAAAACCCCGACAAATCAGCGCTCCGCCCCGCGGAGCCGCACCTGCCGCCCGGCCGGGCAGCCGCCCGCAGCGGCGCAGCAGCGCGGCAATCGCCGCCGATCCGCCCGGCAAGATACCAATTTTTGGGATGAAGTGGCGCGTATAAGCATGTATGAGCCGGTGTGGCACGGTTGTTTCCCGGGCCGGGGCGCGCGCATGCCTCTGTTCGGCGCGGGTGGAATGGGTGCGATGAGTACGCTCAGGATCTACAACGAGCATTTCGGGCTCCGCGAACGGCCCTTCACCCTCCTGCCGGATCCGGATTTCCTCTACTGGTCGGAGAGCCATACCCGCGCCTACACCATGCTCGAGTACGGCATGCTGACGCACGCGCCGATCACCGTCATCACCGGCGAGATCGGCGCCGGCAAGACGACGCTCCTGCGCCACCTGCTCCGCACCCTGCCCGAGGAGTTCACCGTCGGGCTGATCTCCAACGCCCAGGGCAACCGCGGCGAGCTCCTGCACTGGGTGCTGATGGCCTTGGGGGTGCAGACCGACTCGAGCGCCACCTACGTGCAGCTCTTCGGCCAGTTCCAGGACTTCCTGATCGAGGAGTACGCCGGCGGCCGGCGCACGATGCTGATCTTCGACGAGGCGCAGAACCTCTCGGTCGAGACGCTCGAGGAGCTCCGGATGTTCTCCAACATCAACGCCGACAAGGACGAGCTCATCCAGCTCGTGCTCGTCGGCCAGCCGGAGCTGCGCGACCGCATCGCCGAGCCGCGGCTCGTGCAGTTCGCGCAGCGGGTGGCGGCGGAATACCACCTGCCGGCGATGCCGGCCGAGGCGGTGGCGGCCTACATCGGCCACCGGCTGGCGGTCGCCGGCGCCACGCGCGAGATCTTCACGCCCGCGGCCTGCGAGTGCGTGCACATCGCCTCGCGCGGCGTGCCGCGGCTCATCAACCAGATCTGCGACTACGCGCTCGTCTACGCCTTCACCGACGGGCTCGACACCGTCGACGCCGGCGTGATCGAGCAGGTGGTCACCGACCGCCGGCGGCACGGCAACCTGAAGATGGTGGCGGGCTGAGCCGGGCCGGGCCGGCAGCGCGCGAGGGGATGCGGGGAAACACGGGGATGATGGCTCATTTCGACGTCAAGTATGCCTGGGCGGTGTTCAAGCGCCGGATGCCGTACTTCCTGGTGATCACCACGCTCTTCGCGGCGATCGCCATCACCATCGCCTACATCCTGCCGCCGGTCTACGAGTCCTCGGCGAGCCTGCTCGTCGAGCCGCAGCAGATCTCGGACACCGACGCGACCGCCCAGGTCAATCCCTACGAGCAGATCCAGATCATCGAGCAGCGCATCATGACGCGCGCCAACCTCTACGACATGGCGCAGCGCATCGGCCTCTACGCCGACCAGCCGGATCTCTCCGCCGGCGAGATCATCGCCGACATGAAGACCCGGATCATCTTCACCGGCTTCGAGCCCGACCCGACGATCAAGCCCGGCACGCCCGGCGCCACCATCATCAGCGTCGCCTTCGATGCGCCGACCCCGCCCTTGGCCACCAAGGGGGCGAACGAGCTCGTCTCGCTGATCCTGCAGGAAAACACCCGGATGCGCACCGACCGGGCCAGCGACACCCTCGACTTCTTCAAGGGCGAGGTCGAGCGGCTCACGGCCGAGATCGCGACGCAGTCCAAGAAGATCGCCGACTTCAAGACCGCGAACGTCGACGCGCTGCCCGACAGCCAGGATTCGCGCCGCGCCCAGCAGGAGCGCGAGCAGCAGCGGCTGCTCGACCTCGACCGCGAGGAGGCGTCCTTGAAGAACCAGCGCGCCTCGATCGTCTGGGTGTTCGAGCGCACCGGCCGCGCCTCGGCCACCATCGCGCTGAGCCCGGAGGAGCAGGAGCTGCAGACCCTGCAGAGCCAGCTCCTGCAGCAGCAGGCGATCTACAAGCCGACGAGCCCGCAGATCCGCATGCTGCAGAGCCGCATCGGCGCCCTGCAGGAGCTCGTCACCAAGCAGCAGGCCGACCGGGCGGTGCCCTCGGCCGACGGCTCGACCGCCGCCGGCAAGCCCTTGTCCGAGCTCGACGTCGAGCTCGCGCCGATCGACCAGCGCCTTGCCGACATCGCCGCCGAGCGCGCCTCGCTGCAGGCGACGCTCGCCGCGCTCGATGCCGCGCAGCAGGCGACGCCGAAGAACGAGATGGTGCTGAACGACCTCGACCGGGAGCTCACGAGCCTGCAGACCCAGTACACCAACGCCGTCGCCTCGCTCGGCCAGGCGCAGGTCGGCGAGAAGATCGAGGTGCTGTCCAAGGGCCAGCGCTTCACCCTGATCGACGCGCCGATCGACCGCAACACCCCGGTCAGCCCGCAGCGGCTGCTGATCTCCGCCGCCGGGCTCGTGGGCGGCATCGGCGCGGCCTTGGGCTTCATCGTGCTCTGGGAGATGCTGAACCGGTCGATCCGCCGGCCGGTCGAGCTCAGCCGCGACCTCGGCATCCAGCCGATCGCCACCATCCCCTACATCCGCACTGCCGGCGAGCTGCGCTGGCGGCGCTGGCTGGTGGGGGGCGTGCTCCTGCTCATCGTCGTGCTGATCCCGCTCGTGCTCTTCCTCGTGCATACCCAGTACGAGCCGCTCGACCAGCTGATCCCGGGTCTCGGCTAGCGGAGCGGGGGCGGGGACGGACGGCCACCGGGGACAGAGGGCCGGGCATGGACGCAACGGTCCGCGCGCGCGATACTTGAAGCTGACCTTGACCGGCGGGCGCCGGCAGCGGGGAACGAGAGAGAATGGAACGCATTCAGGCTGCCATCCAGAAGGCCAAGGAAGCCCGCGGCGAGGCGGTGCCGGGCATGGCCCCGGGTGTCGGCGCCGGCGTCGGCGGCGCGCTCTCGCGCGGCAGCGGCCGCGCGGCGGCGATCGGGCCGGTCTGGGCCGAGCTTCCGGCCTTCGAGCCCGATCCGGCGGTCCTGCGCCGCAACCACGTCGTCACCTTCGACGACGTCGACCCGGCGGCCAACCACTTCGACATCCTGCGCACCAAGATCCTGCGCGCCATGCGGCGCAACGGCTGGGTCTCGCTCGGCATCACCTCGCCGACCGCCGGCTGCGGCAAGACGACGATGACGGTGAACATTGCCTTCTCGCTGGCGCAGCAGCCCGAGGTCCGGACCGTGCTCGTCGACCTCGACCTGCGCCGGCCGGCGATCGCGCGGATGATCGGCCAGAAGGAGCCGGGCTCGCTCGCCCAGCTCCTGCAGGGCCAGCGCACGATCCAGGAGAGCTTCGTGCGCTACGGCGACAACCTCGCCATCGGCACCAACGCCCAGGGCATCGGCAACTCGTCGGAGCTCCTGATGCAGGCGACCACGGCGGAGAGCATCGCGGCCCTGAAGCGCGCCTTCCTGCCGAGCGTCATCCTCTACGACCTGCCGCCCTTGCTGCAGACCGACGACGCGATGGCGTTCCTGCCGCACCTCGACTGCGTGCTCCTCGTCGCCGGCGCCGAGAAGAGCCGGCTCGACGAGGTCGACAAGTGCGAGAAGGACATCGCCGAGCAGACCAACGTGCTCGGCGTCGCGCTCAACATGTGCCGCTACATGGGCGACGAGTTCGGCTACTGATCCTGGCTCCGGGATCCCTTCGGGGTCAGGCGTTCGGCGCTGGCGCGACGGGTGCCGCATCCGCTTCGCGGACTTGGGGTACACAAAATCCGCGCGCGCCTGCCTTGCCCGTCACGCCCAAGGCGTGCGTTCCGCACGACGGCAGGCGCGTTACCGCGTCCGCCCGGGCAGGCGCGCGCGGATTAACCGCGAAGGGCAGCAGCTGCACCCCTCGGCTTCCGCGCATCCTGCGCTCCAGCCGAGGGTCGGGGCGCCTGTTCCGATCGTTGGTTCATCCGAACGGCTCGGCCGGACTTGACTGGCCCTTGCCGCCGTCAGGCGGCGGCCCGGCCCTTGCCGCGGCGGCGCAGCCCGGCCATGCCGGCGAGCCCGGCGACGCCGGTCAGCAGCAGCGCCGCGGCCGGCGGCAGCGGCACCGGAGCGAGCTTGCCGACGGCGGCGCCGTCGATGCCGAAGCCGTCGTTGGTGACGTCGTGCATCAGCGTGACCGAGAGCCGGTCGACCGCCTCGGAGAGCATGATCTTCACGAAGTGGACGTTGCCGTTGCGCAGCTTGCCGGTGCTGCCGGCGAGGTCGGAGAACACCGTGTCGCCGACCTTGATCGAGAACTTGCCGCCGACGTCGGCGGCGTCGGTGACGAAGAAGGCGAGCGTGTTGAAGGCGCCGAGGCCCGCGACCGTCCACCGCATCCCGAGGTTGTCGTTGCTGTCGAGCCACTGGCCGCCGAGGGCGGTGGTGGGACGGTGGCCGTCGGTGTTGTAGCGGCCCCAGCGCATGGTGTTGTCGGAGCGCACGGCGAGCTCGGCGCCCGAGCCCACGACCGACTGGCCGCTGCCGGCGGCGCCGACCGGGCGGAAGCGGCCGACGTCGGTCCGGAGCACGCCGTAGGTCCCGGCCGGCGTGCGCTCGAAGGTGTCGACGTGCAGGTTCGAGAGCGTGCTGCCGGCGAGATAGTCGGCCATCGCGCCGCGCGCGCCGGCGATCTGGCCCCGGTTGAAGCTCTCGAAGCTCAGCGCGACGGTGGGGTTGACGGTGGCGGCCTCGACGGCGGGCGTCATGCCCAGGATGGCGGCGGCCAGCGCTGCGCCACAGCGCAGCCGGAACTTGCTAAACATGGTATCCCCCTAACTCCATTGGAAAATATCGGGGAACCCGGATTTCTGTCAATTTGATTCAAGCGAATATTCCGCGGGTCGGTTAATCGCCCTGCGCTTGCGTCCTTTTCGCCACGCCCCGGGATCGCCGCGTCGCCCGGTCCCGGCCGGCGCGCGCGGTGTGCCCCGCGCGCGCGACGCGCGGATGCTCGTCCGGCGGCTGCAGGGGCCGCGAGAGCACGCTCAAGGAGGGGGGTAACCCCCGTTAATCGGCCGCTAACCAAGTTGCGCGCTTCATCGCCGCCAATTTGCAACGAGCATGAGGCGCGCGGCGCTATGGAGCCCTTCGGCATCGGCATCACGGGACTGGGCGCGGCCGGCGCCGCCACCCTCGGCGCCTTCGGGCTGGCCTTCCGCCAGCGCCGCCGGCGGCTCGACGCGGCCGCGGAGCGAACGGCCATCGCGTCCGGCAGCGGCGGGGCGGCGGGCGACCGGCTCGACGCGCTCGCCGCGGCGCAGGCCGATCTCGCACTGCGCCTCGATGCGCTCGCCGCCGCCGGCAACGCGCCGGAGGAGCGGCTGCAGGCGATGGCCGGGCAGCTCCTCGGGCTCATCCGCGACAAGAACGCCACCCTCGAGACGGCGATGGCCGGGC
>JBDHSS010000144.1:0-7324 GCA_039808205.1 Paracoccaceae bacterium
AGTCGGCCACCTGCGCGGGGTCGGTGACGAGCCAGGGCAGGTGCTCGGTGCGCACCACCGGCAGCCCGGCCGCGGCACCGGCGCGGGTGAGCGCATGCCCCTCCCAGCCGATGCCGGCGTGGACGTGGAGAAGATCCGGGCGCACCGCGGCAAGGAGCGCCGCCTCCGCGCCGGGCAGGAAGCTGCGCGCGCCCTCGGCGAGGCTGCCGGCGGCCGCGGGGAAGGCCAGCGTCACCCGGTGGGTCGGCGCCAGCGCCCGCGCGAGCGTGCGCATGTGCGTGCCCATGCCCGACGGCTCGGCGCTGTCGGTGGCGAGGAGGACGGAGAGCGGCTCAGCCATGCGCCGCCGAGACCGGACCGGCGAGCGCCGCGGCGAGCCGGCGGTGGGTGGCGAGCGCCTGGCCGACGACCTGATCCATGTTGAAGTACTGGTAGCTGCCGAGCCGGCCGGTGAAGACGATGCCCGGAGTCGTCCGCGCCAGCGCGTCGTAACGGCGGTAGAGCGCCTGGTTCTCCGCCTGCGGGATCGGGTAGAACGGATCGCCCTCGGCGCGGGCGAACTCGTAGGAGATCGTCGTTTTCGGGTGCACCTGGCCGGTCAGGTGCTTGTACTCGGTGATCCGCGTCCACGGCACCGCCGGATCGGGATAGTTGACGACGCCCACCTCCTGGAAGCGGCGGCGATCGTGGGTCTCGAAGCGGAAGGCGAGGCTGCGGTAGGGCAGCGCGCCGAAGCGCCGGCCGAAGAAGCGGTCGATCGGGCCGGTGTAGACGACGAGCGGTGCCGCCACGTCGAGGTCGTGGAAGTCGCAGCCGAGTGCGAGGTCGATGCGGGGGTGGTCGAGCATCCGCTCGAACATCCGCGTGTAGCCGTCGCGCGGCATCGCCTGGAAGCGGTCGAGGAAGTAGCGGTCGTCGTCGGAGGTGCGCGCGGGCACGCGGGCGGTGACGCTGCGGTCGAGCGCGCGCGGGTCGAGGCCCCACTGCTTGCGGGTGTAGCCCTCGAAGAAGAGCTCAAAGAGGCGGGTGCCGACGCTTGCGACCACGGCGTCGCGGGCGGTCTCGACGCGGGCGACCGGCTCGGCGAGGTCGGCGAGGAGCCGCTCCGCCGCGGCCGCGTCGGGGAGCGCGCGGCCGAAGACCGCGGCGAGCGTGGTGCGGTTGATCGGCATCGGCACGCGCCGGGTCTCGCCGAGCGTGTCGCCGAGGTCGGCGAGGACGCGGTGCTCGTAGGGCCGCCAGGCGGTGAAGCGCGACAGGTAGTCGACGACCTCGCGCGCGTTGGTGTGGAAGATGTGCGGCCCGTAGCGGTGGACGAGGATGCCGGCGGCGTCCGGGGCGTCGTGGGCGTTGCCGGCGACGTGGGGCCGGGTGTCGCAGACGAGGACGCGCTTGCCCGAGGCCTCGGCCATGCGCTCGGCGATCACCGATCCGGCGAAGCCCGCGCCCGCGACGATGACGTCGTAGGGCGGCCGGATCCGCCGCCGCAGCGCCGGGGCCGCGAACGGCGGCAGGGCGCCCGTGGCCTTGCGGTCGACGGCTGCCTCCAGGTGCTGCGCCATCGCCGCCTGGGTCGCGTCCCAGGACTGGCCGGCGAGGACGGCGTCCGCCGCCTCGCGCGAGGGCGACGGCCCCTTGCCGGCGGCGAGCGCGGCGGCGCAGGCGGCGACGAAGGCTTCCGCTCCGTCGGCGATGCGCACCGCGGCGAGGTCGCCGTAGCTGCGGATCACGTCGCGCACCGGGGTCGAGACCACGGGGAGGCCGGCGGCGAGGTATTCCGGCGTCTTGGTCGGGCTGATGAAGCGGGTGGCGGCGTTCTGCGCGAACGGCATCAGCGCCACGTCCCAGCCGGCCATGTAGGCGGGCAGCTCGGCATAGTCGCGCTGCCCGAGCCAGTGGAGGTTCGTCGCCCGCGGCAGGCGGGCGGGGTCGATCTTCACCACCGGGCCGATCAGGACGAAGGACCAGTCGGGCCGCGCGGCCGCGGCGGCGGCAAGGAGGCGGAGGTCGATCCGCTCGTCGACGACGCCGGCATAGCCGAGGCGCGGCCCGGGGATCCCCGCCTGGTCGGGCGGCGTGGCGAGCCCGGCGCGGGCGCGGCGGAAGTGATCCTGGTCGACGCTCGAGGGAAAGGGGTGGATGTTGTCGTGGAGCCCTCGCTTGGCCTCGTAGATCGCGTGCCCGCCGGTCAGCACGAGGTCGGCGGCCGCGATCAGCGCCGCCTCGTTCTCGCAGAGGCCCGGCGGGGCGAAGTCGAAGGCCGAGAGCTCATCCATGCAGTCGTAGACGACCGCGGCGGCATCGGCGGCGAGATGCGCGGCCGCGGGCCAGAGCATCGGGGTGTAGAACCACAGGACCGGCGCGCGGAGGTCGAGAAGGACGGTCATCTGGTCGAGGAGCCCGGCAAGCGCCCGTGTCGCCGCCTCCGGGCCGAGGCGGTCGGGGATGCGCGCGCGCACGGCGGTGACCGGCGTGCCGGCGAAGCCGTGGAACTCGAGATAGGGCAGGTGATGCGCGGTCGGGATCGGCTCCTCGACGAAGACCACCCGGCGGTGGCGTGCGAAGCGCTGCATCAGGTGCTGCGGGCGCTGGAGCACGAAGTCCCAGCGCAGGTGCGAGAAGCAGATCAGGTCGCCGTCAGGCGGCGCGGGACTTGGCGCGGCGCGCGTGATCGACGAGGGTCGCAAATCGTTCAATCGTCTTCTCCCAAACCCAGTGCTCGAGGACCACGTCGCGCGGCGCCATCGCGGGCGCCCGGGCGAGCAGCGTGAGGATCGCTTCTGCGAAGGCGCCCGCCGGCGCCGCGAGGCCGGTGTCCGGGCGGATGAAGTCGAGGCCGCAGCGGAGCCGCGCGTTGGCGAGCACCGGCAGGCCCGCGAGCATGTATTCGGTCAGGATCGCCGGGGCGCCGTCGTCCTCGCCGCAGACGACGCCGATGCGCGCCCGGTTCATCAGCGCGTTGACTTGCGGGTAGGGGACGCCGGGCGGGCCGATGCAGGTGATCGCGAGCCCGCGCGCCGCGATCTCGGCGCGGATCGCGTCCGCATCCTCGCCGTAGCCGAAGACGCAGAGGCCGCGGATCGTCGGCGGCAGCCGGGCGAAGGCGTCGAGGAGGATGTCGTGGCGCTTGTAGGCCTGCGCCGCCGCGACATAGATCACGTCGAAGTCCTTGGCCGCGCCGGTCGGGAAGAAGGTCTCGGGCGAGGCGAACTCCGGGCCGATCGGCATCACCGCGACGATGGCCCCCGGGTGGCGGTCGCGGATCGCCGCCTCCTGCCACGGCGCGCTGGCGAGGAAGACATCGACGTGGCGGCTGACCGCCTCGGGGATGCGCAGGGCCGGCGCGTCGATCGAGTTGTAGACGCGCACGCTCGCCGCCGAGCGCGCGAGGATCGCGGGCTCGACGCCGAGGCCCCAGGTGCAGAGGATCGCCGGCGGCCCGAAGACGTCGAGATGCGCGCGGAGATCGGCGGAAGGGTAGGGGGCGGGGCCGTCGGCGCGGAAGCGGCGCCGGAGCGGCAGCGCCTCGGCCGGCGCCTCCGGCGGACGGTCGTCGCTGCCGGAGAAGCTCCAGATCTCGGCGCTGCTGCAGAGGCCCGCGGCCACCGCGGCGAGCGGCAGGCGCTCGAGGTAGCCGCCGTGAACGCCGCCGTGGACGCCGCTGTGGGCCTGGGGCGGAAAGGGCGGCGCGGGCTCGACTGCGGCCGCGCGCCAGGCAGCGTGACAGGCCGCGTAGTCTCGGGAGGGAGGGTCGACGGGCAGCGGCGCGCAGAAATCGGAGATCGCCACAAGTCTTGTCAAGGCCGCCTCGCTCGGGGATCGCCGCGAGGCCGGCGCTCTCGGAAGGAGCCGCGGCATCGAGGCATGGTGCTTCATAAGGATCGGGAAGGCGATTGGTTGCAGGCCCTGGGCCGCCGGGTGCGCTGGCGCCAGACGCATCCTGCTCCTGGCAAGCGCGGCAGCCGAGGGCCCGAGCGGCTCAGATGGAGAGCCCCCCTGTGTGTTAAAGAGTGTTAAGATATGTGTTAAGCAGCGACCCCGCGCCGGTAAGCCATTGTTCAGGCTTTGGGATTCGGCCTCGATTCAGCCATTTGGTATTTAAAACCCCGAATCTCGGTATGTAAAACCCCGAATCCTGGACTCTGAAACCCCGAATCCAGCCTCCGGTATGTAAAACCCCGAATCTCGGCGACGGGTATCTGAAACCCCGAATCTGTTGACGGCGGTATCTGAAACCCCGAATGTGGCGGCATGGAATCCGAAACCCCGAACCCCGCCAACCCGAGCGCCGTCTCGTCGCTGCTGCCGCTCTTGCCCGAGCGCCATCCCCAGCACGACCTGTTCATCTGCGACGTCGCCGACGCCGTGCTGAAGGACGTGATGCCGCAGATGGAGCATCCGTTCTACTCGCTGTCGAAGAAGCCCGAGACGAGCGTCCGGCGCTACGAGAACAACGGCCAGTGGCTGGAGGTGACGCCGAGCGTCAAGGGACTGGCGACGATCTACGACAAGGACATCCTGATCTACTGCATCAGCCAGGTGATGGCGAAGCTGAAGTCGGGCGAGAAGGTGTCGCAGCGCGTGCGCATCGTCAGCCGCGACCTCCTGATCTTCGCCAACCGCGGCACTGCCGGCAAGGACTACAAGGCGCTGATCGAGGCGCTCGACCGGCTGGAGGGGACGCGGATCCGCACCAACATCGTCACCGGCGACGAGGAGCAGGTCGAGGGCTTTGGCCTGATCGACGCCTCGGCGATCAGGCGCAAGCACGGCCTCGACGGCCGGCTCATCGACTGCGAGATCAAGCTCTCGGACTGGGTGTTCAACGCCATCCGCCACAACGAGGTGCTGACGCTGCACCGCGACTACTTCCGCCTCAGGAAGCCCCTCGAGCGGCGGGTCTACGAGCTCGCCCGCAAGCACTGCGGCCAGCAGCCGAGCTGGAAGGTGTCGCTCGAGGTGCTCCTGAAGAAGTCCGGCTCGCAGAGCCCGGAGAAGGTGTTCCGGCAGATGATCCGGACGCTCGCCGCGAGCGACCACCTGCCCGACTACCGCGTCGAGTTCGACGGCCCCGCCGACATGGTCACCTTCCTCAACCGCGGCACGATGAAGGCGGCGGTCATCGCCGCGGAGCCCTGGGCCGGACATCTCGACCCCGACATCTACGAGGACGCCCGCAACGTCGCGCCGGGCTGGGATGTGCGCTCGCTGGAGCGGGACTGGCGCGAGTGGCTCGGCGAGAACGAGATCGCGCCCAAGAACCCCGAGCGGCACTTCCTGAAGTTCTGCCAGTCCTGGTTCGAGAAGCGCGGCCGGCCGTAGGCGGGGCCGGGCGGTCGGCGCCGCCGACCCCGGCTCGATCGGGAACAGAGCAGGCCCCGCGGGGTTCGAGTCCCGTCCCTCGCAGGAGGCAGCGACATGGCCAAGCATCCCCCGGTCCCGCCGGCGAACCGCAACCCGCACGATCCGGCCGTCCACCCGGACGACGCCGAGGCTGCCGGCATGGCGAACACTGCGCCGAAGAACCCGGACAAGCCCGGCCAGCAGGCCAACACCCGGCAGAACACCACCCACCAGGGCTATCAGCAGGACCGCTAGCGATGTCGACGTCGAGGAAGACCGCGGCGACCATCCGCCAGGGCGGGCCCGGCGCCGCGCACGAGAACGCCAAGGCGCCGCTTGAGATCGAGACGCCGCCCGCCGACGACGAGCGGCGGCCGCGGAGCCGGGTCTCCGGCGGCGGCGGCGAGCGCGACAAGCACCACGCCCACGCGCCCGAGGCGAAGGGCGGGGGCTCCCGGAAAGCCTGAAGCGATCCGGCCTCATGGGCGAATGAGGGTGAGAATGACCCGGCAAGGCCCTGACCTTTCCAGGGATGCCCGGCAAAGCGGGGAGCTGGCCGAGAGCGGTCAGGCGGCGATCGCGGCGAGGATCCGGCCCGGACGCTCACGGGAACGATGATGGAGGCGGCCAGGCAGGCCGACACTGGAGGCGGGCCCGCGGAGGCCCGAGGACGCATGCTCGACTTCGTCGCGACGCGGAACCGCATGGTGGACGTCCAGCTCGTCCGCCGCGGGATCCGCGATGCGCTGGTGCTCCGCGCCATGCGCAAGGTGCCGCGCGAGGCCTTCGTCGATCCGGGGATGGCGGAGTTCGCCTACGAGGATTCGCCGCTCGCGATCGGCGAGGGGCAGACGATCTCGCAGCCCTACATCGTCGCCTTGATGATCGAGGCGGCGGAGCTCGTGCCCGGCGACCGGGTGCTCGAGGTCGGCGCGGGCTCGGGCTATGCCGCGGCGGTGATGGCCGAGATTGCGGCGCGGGTGTTCGCGATCGAGCGGCACCCGGGCCTCGCGGACGAGGCGAAGGGCCGCATGGCCACGCTCGGCTATCGCAACGTCGAGATCCGGGTCGGCGACGGCACGCTCGGCTGGCCGGAGGCCGCACCGTTCGACGCGATCCTGGTGGCGGCAGGCGGGCCGGAGCCGCCGCCGGCGCTCAAGGCGCAGCTGAAGCTCGGCGGCCGGCTGGTGGTGCCGATCGGCCGGGCCGAGACCGGGCAGGAGCTCGTCAAGCTCACCCGCACCGGCGCGGCGGACTGGCGCGAGGAGGGGCTCGGCGGCGTGCGCTTCGTGCCGCTCATCGGCCGGCAGGGCTGGGCCGAGGACGGCAGCCGCTCGGCGACGACCCATGTCCCAGGCCATGTCCCAGGCCATGTCCCAGGCCATGTCCCAGGCCATGTCCCCGGCCGGGCGCGGGTGAAGACCCTGCCCGAGCTCGTCGCCGAGGCGGCGGTGCCGCTGCCGGCGCCCGAGGATCCGGGCTTCGCCGCGGCCTTCGACCGCTACGCCGACCGGCGGGTGGTGCTGCTCGGCGAGGCCTCGCACGGCACCGCGGAGTTCTACCGGGCGCGGGCGGCGATCACCCGGCGGCTGATCGAGCGCCACGGCTTCTCGATCGTCGCGGTCGAGGCCGACTGGCCGGACGCGGCGGCGGTCGACCGCTTCGTGCGCCATCGCCCGGCCCGCCCCGGCGCCGAGCCGCCGTTCCGGCGCTTCCCGACCTGGATGTGGCGCAACACCGAGGTGGCGGCCTTCGCCCTCTGGCTCCGCGAGCGCAACGGCCGGGTGGCGCCGGAGCGCCGCGCCGGCTTCCACGGGCTCGACCTCTACAACATGCGAGGCTCGATCGCGGCGGTGCTCGCCTATCTCGACGCGGTCGACCCGGCGGCGGCGCGGGTGGCGCGCGAGCGCTACGGCTGCCTGACGCCGTGGCAGAACGAATATGCGACCTATGGCCGGGCGGTGCTGACCGAGAGCTACGC
>JBDHSS010000145.1:0-7303 GCA_039808205.1 Paracoccaceae bacterium
CAGTGGGGCGACGAGGGCAAGGGCAAGATCGTCGACTGGTTGAGCGAGCGCGCCGACGTGATCGCCCGCTTCCAGGGCGGCCACAATGCCGGCCACACGCTGGTGATCGACGGCACCACCTACAAGCTGTCGCTGCTGCCGTCGGGCATCGTGCGCCCGGGCAAGCTCAGCGTCATCGGCAACGGCGTGGTGCTCGATCCCTGGGCGCTCCTCGCCGAGGTGGAGAAGCTGCGCGGGCAGGGGGTGAGCGTCGGGCCGGACAACCTGATGGTGGCGGAGAACGCGCCCCTGATCCTGCCGCTGCACCAGGATCTCGACCGGCTGCGCGAGGAGGCGGCGGGCGCGGCGCGGATCGGCACCACCGGCCGCGGCATCGGCCCGGCCTACGAGGACAAGGTCGGCCGGCGCTCGATCCGGGTCGCCGACCTCGGCGATGCGGCGACGCTGGAGACCCGCCTCGACCGGCTGCTCGCGCACCACGATGCGCTGCGCCAGGGGCTCGGCGCGACGCCGATCGACCGGGCCGAGCTCAGCGCAGCACTCGCCGCGGTGGCGCCCCAGGTGCTGCCGTTCGCAGCGCCGGTCTGGCGGGTGCTGGCGGAAAAGCGCCGCGAGGGCCGGCGGATCCTGTTCGAGGGGGCGCAAGGGGCGCTGCTCGACATCGACTTCGGGACCTACCCTTACGTCACCTCGTCGAACACGCTGGCCGGAATGGCGGCGACCGGCACCGGCATGGGCCCGAGCGCGGTCGATTTCGTGCTCGGCATCGTCAAGGCCTATACCACCCGGGTCGGCGAGGGACCGTTCCCGGCCGAGCTGACCGATGCCGTCGGCCAGCGGCTCGGCGAGCGGGGCCGCGAGTTCGGCACCGTCACCGGCAGGAAACGCCGCTGCGGCTGGTTCGACGCGGTGCTGGTGCGGCAGACCTGTACCACGAGCGGCGTGACCGGCATTGCGCTGACCAAGCTGGACGTGCTCGACGGCTTCGAGGAGTTGAAGATCTGCACGGGCTACGACCTCGACGGCGAGCGCCTCGACCACCTGCCGACCGCCGCGGCGCTGCAGGCCCGCGTCAGGCCGGTCTACGAGACGATGGAGGGTTGGGCGGAGACCACCGCCGGCGCGCGGTCCTGGGCCGACCTGCCGGCGCAGGCGATCAAGTACGTGCGCCGCATCGAGGAGCTGATCGACTGCCCGGTGGCGCTGCTCTCGACGAGCCCGGAGCGCGACGACACCATCCTCGTCACCGACCCGTTCGCCGGATGAGCCTCGGCTGGCGCGCGCGCCGACGCTGGTCTTTGGTCGCGCTCCTCGTCGGGCTGCCGGTCTACATCGTCGTCGCGGTCAGCCTCGTCGGGCTCCTCTCCCGCCCGCCGGTCATCGTCGAGCTCGCGATCTACGTCGGGCTCGGCATCCTTTGGGCGCTGCCGCTCCGCGCGATCTTCACCGGAATCGGCCGCGACGAGCCCACCGGAAACGATCGCCCACCCGACGGGGACCGCTGATCGGCACCGCCGGCTCTTCGAGCCTCTCTCCCCCGGCTTTCATACGGCCTTGAAACCTGGAGAGCAGTCGTTTTCCGGCAACAGCCGGAAAACCAGCAAAGAAAACAATGCGCGCACCGCGCGCACATTGTCGCGGCAAAGGCCGCGTCCGCGGACTCCGCCCGCGCGCCGTCGCCCGCCTCGCGCCCATCTTCCGGCCCGACCGTCACAGCGGCGTCATGAGCGTGCGGTATAGCGGCCCTGAACGAGACTCCCAAAGGGAACCCATCATGCGACCTTCCTTCGTCGGCGCAGCCCTCGCCCTCGCCGTCGCACTCGGCGCGCCGGCCGTGGCCGACACCCGGCTGACCGGCTCCGGCGCCAGCTTTCCGGCGCCGCTCTATGCGGCGTGGTTCAAGGACTTCAGCGCCCGGTCCGACGGCGTGACCGTCGACTACCAGTCCAAGGGCTCGGGCGCCGGCATCCAGGACTATCTGAACCGGGTGGTCGACTTCGCCGCGAGCGACGCGGCGATGACGGACGCGGACATCGCCAGGGCCGGCGGCAACGCCGTGCTGCTGCCGATGACCGCGGGCGAGATCGTCGTCATCTACAACCTGCCGGGCGTCGCCGCGCTGAAGCTGCCGCGGGCGGTCTACCCCGAGATCTTCCTCGGCACGATCACCCGGTGGAACGACGCGAGGATCGCCGCGGCGAACCCGGGCGTCGCGCTGCCCGACACGCCGATCACCGTGGTCGTGCGCTCCGACAGCTCCGGCACCACCTTCAACCTTACCAGCCACCTCGCGGCGGTCGACCCCGCGTTCGCGGCGGGCCCCGGCGCCGGCACGTCGGTGCCGTGGCCGGCCAGCGACCGGCTGGTCAAGGCGCCGAAGAATGACGGCGTGACGGCCACGGTCATGCAGACGCCCGGCGCGGTCGGCTATACGGAGTACGGTTATGCGAAGCTCACCGGCACGCCGATGGCCGAGCTCGAGAACCGGGCCGGCGTCTTCGTCGCAGCCGGCGGCAAGGGCGGTGCCGTGGCGCTCGCCGCGGCGCGCTTCGACGCCGAGATGCGCGCCTTCGTCACCGATCCCGACGACACCGAGGCCTATCCGATCGCAACCTTCACCTGGATGATCTTTCCGAAAAGCGTCGCCGACCCGGAGAAGGCCGCGGCGATGCGGCAGCTCGTCGCCTACGCGCTCGACGAGGGTCAGGCGATGGCGGAAAGCCTTGGCTACATTCCGCTGCCCGCGGCGGTCATCGAGCGGGTCAGGGGCGCGGCGGCGAAGATCGGTGCCGGCTCCTGAGCCCGGCCGCCGCGAGACCGTCGCGTCGGGGAAGGCCATGAAGCGTGTCGAGCCCGCCGAAGCAGGCTCCCGGCCGGTCTTTCGTCCGCCGTCCGCGGGCGAGGTCGTCGCCGACCGGATCTTCCACGCTGGCGCCCATGCCGCCGGCGTGGTGGTCGTGGGGCTCCTCTTCGGCATCGTCGCGAAGATCGGCCTCGGAGCATGGCCGGCCGTGCGCCAGCTCGGCCTAGGCTTCCTCGGCTCGGCTGTCTGGGACCCGGGTCGGGGCGAGTTCGGCGTGCTGGCCGAGATCTGGGGCACGCTCTACAGCTCGTGCCTGGCGCTGGCGATCGCCAGCGTTCTCGGCGTCGCCGTCGCGATCTTCCTCACCCAGGGCTTCCTCGACGACCGGCTTGCGGCGGTCTTCCGCACCGCGATCGAGATGCTGGCGGCGATCCCGTCGGTGGTCTTCGGCCTCTGGGGCATCACCGTGGTGATCCCGGCGCTGAGGCCGGTCGCCGCGGCGCTGCACGCGCATCTCGGCTGGCTGCCGCCGTTCGCGACCGCGTTCTCCGGTCCGTCGCTGGCGCCGGGCGTGGTGGTGCTGGCGATCATGGTGCTGCCGACGGTGGCGGCGATCAGCCAGGACGCGCTTCGCCGCGTCCCCGACCGCACCAGGGAGGCGGCCTTCGGTCTCGGCGCCACGCGCTCCGAGGCGATCACCCGGGTGATGCTGCCGGCCGCGGCGTCCGGCATCCTCGCGTCGCTGGTGCTGGGCTTCGGCCGGGCGCTCGGCGAGACGATGGCGCTCGCCATGCTGATCGGCAACTCGGGCCGGATCTCGTGGTCGGTGTTCGCGCCGGCCAACACGCTCGCCTCGCTCCTCGCCTCGCAGTTTCCCGAGGCGAGCGGCACCGAGACCGCGGCGCTGATGTATGCCGCGACCGTGCTGCTGGCGATCTCGCTTGGCGTCAACGTCGTCGGCACGCTCGTCATGGCTTGCAACCGAAAGGCCGGCTGAGTTGGCAACCCCGTCGCCAGCCCCCGAGGCGCCGGACCTCCGCCGCTCGCTCGCCGACCGGCGGGCCCTCTCCGACTCGGTGCTGACGCCGCTGCTCTGGGCGCTGGCGCTCCTCGCCGCGGTGCCGCTCGTCTCGGTGCTCCACATGCTCGTCGTGCGCGGCGGGCCGCGGCTCGGGCTCGCGCTCCTCACCGAGCTGCCGCCGGCGGGGCTCGAGCCGGGCGGCGGCTTCGGCAACGCCATCGTCGGGACGCTCGTCATGGTGGCGATCGCGTGCTTGCTCTCGGTGCCCGTCGGCATACTCGGCGGCGCCTTCCTCGGCTTCGTCGCGCCCGAGAGCCGGCTCGCCGCGGTGACGCGGTTCATCGGCAAGGTGCTGACCGGCTTTCCGTCGATTCTCGCCGGAGTCTTCGTCCATGCCGCGCTCGTGCTCTCGATGGGCAGTTACTCGGCGCTGGCCGGCGGCGCGGCGCTCGCGGTGCTGATGCTGCCGACGGTGATGCTGACCGCGGAGCAGGCGATCCGCATGGTGCCGGAGCGGATGACGGCCGCGGCGATCGGCATGGGCTGCACCGATGCGCAGGCGGCGATGCGCGTGGTGCTGCCGGCGGCGCTGCCCGGCATCCTTACCGGCGTGCTGCTGGCCGTGGCGGGAGCGGCGGGCAACTCCGCGCCGCTCCTCTTCACCGCGCTCTTCTCGAGCTACTGGCTGTCGAGCCTCTCCGAGCCGACCGCCTCGCTCGCCATCCTCATCTACAACTTCTCGGGAATGCCGTTCCCGAACCAGATCGAGCTCGCTTGGGCGGCCTCTCTCGCCCTCGTGCTCATCGTCCTCGCCATCAACGTGCTCAGCCGGCTCGTCAGCGCGCGCCGGGCCTGAGCCCGATCGGAGAACACCCCATGAACGCCCTCGTGAAACCCCGCCTTGTCATCGCTCCCGCGCTCGAGCGGGTCGCGAGGCCGGCGATCGCCGCCCGGATCGAGGCGATCCACTACGGCACGTTTCTCGCGGTGCGCGACACCCGCCTCGCCATCGAGCGGAACCGGATCACCGGCCTCATCGGCCCGTCGGGCTGCGGCAAGTCGACGGTGCTGCGCTCGCTCAACCGGATGAACGACCTCGTCGCGAGCTTTCGGCTCCAAGGTCAGGTCGAGCTCCTTGGCCAGGACATCTATGCCGGAGGCGTCGACCCCGTCGCGGTGCGCCGGCACGTTGGCATGGTGTTCCAGCAGCCAAACCCGTTCTCGATGTCGATCTTCGACAACGTGGCCTTCGGCCTAAGGCTCAACCGCTACCGCGGCGACTATAAGCAGCGGGTCGAGTTCGCCCTGCGCCGCGCTGGGCTCTGGGAGGAGGTCAAGGACAAGCTCAAGTCGAACGCGCTCGCGCTCTCGGGCGGGCAGCAGCAGCGGCTCTGCATCGCGCGGGCGATCGCGATCGAGCCTGCGGTGCTCCTGATGGACGAGCCGTGCTCGGCGCTCGATCCCGTCGCGACGCGGGTCATCGAGGCGCTGATGCTCGACCTCAAGCGGGACTACACGGTGGTGATCGTCACCCACAACATGCAGCAGGCCATGCGGGTGGCCGACACGACCGCCTTCTTCTCGGTCGACATCTCGTCCGGCGGGCGCACCGGCTTCCTGTGCGAAGCCGGCCCGACCGAGCAGATCTTCCACGCGCCGAGGCGGGAGCTGACGCGGCGCTACGTCGCCGGCGAGTTCAGCTGACGCGGACAGGTGCGCCTCCCGCGGGAGTCTTTTCGCGAAGAGGAATGGGTCCGCATCCTCGCCCTTGATCGCGCCGGCGCCGGCGGGATAGGCAGCTCCGGCGGAGGGTTGCGATGGATCATTTCCTGTACCGGGACGGCGTGCTGCACGCCGAGGACGTGCCCCTGCCGGCGATCGCGGCGGCGGTCGGGACGCCGGTCTACGTCTATTCGGCGGCGACGCTCACGCGGCACTACCGGGTGTTCGCCGAGGCGCTCTTCGGGCTCGATCACCTGATCTGCTACGCGGTGAAGGCGAACTCGAACCTCGCCGTGCTGGCGCTCATGGGCTCGCTCGGCGCCGGCATGGACGTGGTGAGCGAGGGGGAGTACCGCCGCGCGAAGGCCGCCGGGGTGCCAGGCGAGCGCATCGTCTTCTCCGGCGTCGGCAAGACGCGCGGCGAGCTCCGGCTGGCGCTTGAGGGCGGCATCCGCCAGTTCAACGTCGAGTCCGAGCCCGAGCTCAGGGCGCTCTCCGAGATCGCCGCCGGCATGGGCGTGCGCGCCCCCGTGGCGATCCGGGTGAACCCCGACGTCGACGCGAAGACCCACGCCAAGATCGCTACCGGCAAGGCGGAGAACAAGTTCGGCATCCCGATCGACCGGGCGCGGGCGGTCTATGCCGAGGCGGCAGCACTGCCCGGCATCGAGATCGTCGGGATCGACGTGCACATCGGCAGCCAGCTCGTCGAGCTTGCGCCCTACGAGGCGGCGTTCGGCAAGCTCGCCGAGCTGACGCTGGCGCTCCGCGCCGACGGCCACGCCATCCGCCGGCTCGACCTCGGCGGCGGGCTCGGCATCCCCTATCGTCGCGCCAACGAGGCACCGCCGCTGCCGTTCGACTACGGCGAGGTGGTGCGCCGCACCGTCGGGCACCTCGGCTGCGAGATCGAGATCGAGCCCGGGCGGCTGATCGCCGGCAATGCGGGCGTGCTTCTCGCCCGCGTGATCTGGCTGAAGCGCGGCGAGGGCCGTGACTTCCTGATCCTCGACGCGGCGATGAACGACCTGATCCGCCCGACGATGTACGAGGCGTGGCACGACATCGTGCCGGTGGTCGAGCCGCCCGCCGGGGTCGAGCTTGCCCCCGTCGACGTGGTGGGGCCGGTCTGCGAGACCGGCGACACCTTCGCGCGCGGCCGGCCGCTGCCGCCGCTCGGGCCGGACGATCTCGTCGCCCTGCGCTCGGCCGGCGCCTACGGCGCGGTGATGGCGTCGGAATACAACTCGCGCCCGCTGGTGCCCGAGGTGCTGGTGCACGGGGATCACTTCGACGTGGTGAGGGCGCGTCCGAGCTTTGAAGAAATGCTCGCGCGCGATAGCATCCCCGCGTGGACGGTCGCGCAGAGCACGACCGAGGGCTGAGGAGACGGCGTGGCGCGGCCCGGGAAGCGCAGCGGATGAGGGCGGACCGGCGCGCCGGCCGCGAGGGAGTCGCGCTCGCGCGGGTGCTCCGGCGGAGCCGCGTCGCCATGGGGACGGAGTCGTTCCTGCGTGCGTTCTGGCCGCTCGGCTCGGCGCTCCTCGCCATCTGGGCGGCCTTCGCCTTCGGCCTCGCCGAGATCCTGACGCGCGGCCGCGTGCTGGCGCTGACCAGCGTGCTGGCGGTGGGCGTCGTGTTCCTGCTCGCGCTTGGCGTCCGGCGGTTCCGCTGGCCGACCGCCGACGCGGCGCGGGCGCGACTCGACGCGACGCTGCCGGGGCGGCCGCTGGCGGCGCTCCGCGACGCGCCGGCGC
>JBDHSS010000146.1:0-7279 GCA_039808205.1 Paracoccaceae bacterium
TCGAGGATCGCGCCCATGAAGGTGAAGAACGGGATGGCGAGGAGCAGGTCGTTCGACATGATGCCGAACGTCCGGTATGGCAGCGCCTGCAGGAACTCCGGCCCGAAGTAGCCGACCTGGATCGCGAGCCCGCCGAAGACGAGCCCGAGTGCCGACAGCGAGAAGGCGACCGGGAAGCCGACCAGCAGGAACACCACGAGGCCGGCGAACATCGTCGGCGCCATCAGGCCGTAGTCGAGCATCAGGCGTCTCCTCCGGGCGCCATCACTGCAGCGGTCTCTCGTATTCGATCACCTCGTCGACCTCGCCCTCGAGCGCTGCGACGCGCTTGATCCACTCGGCGATGCCCTGCAGCAGCACGAGAAAGAGCCCGACCGGCAGCAGCAGCTTCACCGGCCAGAGCAGGAGGCCGCCCGCGTTCGACGAATGCTCGGCACTCCAGAAGCTCGTGAGGAAGAACTCGATCGAGAAGAAGCCGAGCACCAAGACCGACGGCGCGAGAAAGAGCGGCAGTCCGAGCACGTCGATCCAGAGCTTCCGCCGGCGCGAGGCCGAGCCGTAGAAGAGATCGACGCGCACATGCTCGTTGAGCTTCAGCACCTCGGCGGCGCCGAGCAGGAAGATGCCCGAGAACAGCTGCCACTGGATCTCGAGCCAGGCGTTCGAGCTCAAGGCGAAGAGGTAGCGCGACACGGCGTTGCCGGCGCTGACGAGGCAGCTGATCAGCACGAGCCACGCCGCGATCCAGCCGAAGAAGCCGCTGATCCGGTCGATGCCTCCGGCGAGCCGAAGCAGGCCCTTCATGTGATCTTCTCCCTGCCCGGGTGCGACGTTTTGCCCGCGCTTTTGCGTTCTGGTAGCGGCTGCCGGCCACGCTGGCAAGCGATTGACTGATCCCGTTCACCCGTCCCCGCGCAACAAAAGAACGCAAGCGGGGCGGCGGCGGCAATAACTTGCGCACAACATGGTTGACGCAAGCCGGCCCCGGGCGTATGGGGACCGTCTGCGGAGGGTTGTCGCCAGTGCGCGAGACGGTACTCATCCTTGCAAGGCGCGGGAGACGGACGCGGGCCTGAGCCCACGACCGCGACCGCGCCATGGCCCCCCGAGCGGGGGTTTTTTTATGGCTGGCGCCCCGACTGCGGTGCGGGGGAAGACGGAGTGGTGGAGATGAACCGAGCGATGACGGGCGCCGAGATGGTCGTCCAGGCGCTGAAGGACCAGGGGGTCGACACGGTCTTCGGGTATCCCGGCGGCGCGGTGCTGCCGATCTACGACGTGCTCTTCCAGCAGAACGACATCCGCCACATCCTGGTGCGCCACGAGCAGGCCGCGGCCCACGCCGCCGAGGGCTACGCGCGCTCGACGGGCCGCCCCGGCGTCTGCCTCGTCACCTCGGGCCCCGGCGCCACCAATGCCGTGACTGGCATGACGGACGCGCTCATGGACTCGATCCCGATCGTCGTCCTGACCGGACAGGTCCCGACGTTCCTGATCGGCAACGACGCCTTCCAGGAGGCCGACACCGTCGGCATCACCCGGCCCTGCACCAAGCACAACTGGCTGGTGAAGGACCCCGCGAAGCTCGCCGAGACCATCCACCAGGCGTTCCACGTCGCGACCCACGGCCGGCCGGGGCCGGTCCTCGTCGACATCCCGAAGGATGTGCAGTTCGCCACCGCCGACTACACCCTGCCCGAGCACGCGCGCGTCTCGCACTACCAGCCGCGCACCAAGGGCGATCCGGGCGCGATCCTCGCCGCGGTCGAGGCGCTGGAGAAGGCGGAGCGGCCGGTGCTCTACACCGGCGGCGGCGTCATCAACTCCGGGCCGGAGGCGTCGCGGCTCCTGCGCGAGCTCGCCGCCGCGACCTCGTTCCCGGTCACCTCGACGCTGATGGGGCTCGGCGCCTATCCGGCGTCGGGGCGGCACTGGATCGGCATGCTCGGGATGCACGGCACCTACGAGGCCAACTGGACGATGCACGACTGCGACTTCATGCTCGCGATCGGCGCCCGCTTCGACGACCGCATCACCGGCCGCACCGACGCCTTCTCGCCCGGCTCGCTCAAGGTGCAGATCGACATCGACGCCTCGTCGATCAACAAGAACATCCACGTGCAGATCCCGATCGTCGGCGACGTCGCCTCGGTGCTCGCGGACATGCTGGCGCTCTGGCAGGAGCGCGGTAGCAAGACCCGTTCCGAGGCGGTGGCGAAGTGGTGGCGGCAGATCGAGCTCTGGCGCGGGCGGAACTGCCTCGCCTTCCGCAACTCCGACAAGGTCATCAAGCCGCAGCACGCGCTCATGCGGCTCGAGGCGCTGACCCGCGGGCACGACCGTTACATCACCACCGAGGTCGGCCAGCACCAGATGTGGGCGGCGCAGTACATGGCCTTCGAGCAGCCGAACCGTTGGCTGACCTCGGGAGGGCTCGGCACCATGGGCTACGGGCACCCGGCGTCCATCGGGGTGCAGATCGCGCACCCCGACGCGCTCGTCATCAACGTCGCCGGCGAGGCGTCGTGGCTCATGAACATGCAGGAGCTCGGCACCGCGGTGCAGTACCGCCTGCCGGTCAAGCAGTTCATCCTCAACAACGAGCGCCTCGGCATGGTGCGGCAGTGGCAGGAGCTGCTGCACGGCGAGCGCTACTCGTCGTCATGGTCGGAGGCGCTGCCCGACTTCGTGAAGCTCGCCGAGGCGTTCGGCGCCAAGGGCATCCTCGTCACCGACCCCGCGAAGCTCGACGACGCCATCGCCGAGATGACCGCGCATCCGGGCCCGGTGCTCGTCGACTGCGTGGTCGAGAAACACGAGAACTGCTTCCCGATGATCCCGTCGGGCAAGGCGCACAACGAGATGCTGCTCGGCGAGGACGCGACCTCGGGCGCGATCGACGCCGGCGGCGCGGTGCTGGTCTGATGCCGACGGCGAGCGTCAGCCTCGCGAGCATCGCCGGCACCGAGGCCGCCGCCGGCTGGGCCGGCGCGCACACCGTCGTGGTCGACCGCCCCGACGGCGTCGCCGGCGGGCGGGGGCTCGGCTTCAACGGCGCCGAGCTTCTTGCGCTCGCCATCGGCGGCTGCCTCTGCAACGACCTCCGCCACGCGGCGCACGCCCGCGGCATCGGCCTCGGGCGCATCGGCGTCGACGTGGCGCTCGACATGGCCGGCGATCCGCTCGTCGCCACCGGCGCCACGATCACCGCCGCGGTGGAGACGACGGACGGCAGCGATCCCGCCGCGTTCGTCCGCTCGGTACGCGCGATCAGCATGGCGTCGAACTCGGTCGCCCGCGGCTTCCCCGTCGTCCTCAACGTTCCCGCCTGCGCGGAAAGGTCCGTCCCATGAACGCCCTCGCCATCCAGAAAGGCGCCAGCCGCCACAGCGCGTATGACCTGCACGATCCGCACGACGATCGGCAGGAGACCCACACGCTCGCCATCCTCGTCGACAACGAGGCCGGCGTGCTGGCGCGGGTCATCGGCCTCTTCTCCGGCCGCGGCTACAACATCGAGAGCCTGACCGTCGCCGAGACCGACCACGAGGGGCACCTGAGCCGCATCACCATCGTGACGACCGGCACCCGCGCGGTGATCGAGCAGATCAAGGCGCAGCTCGGCCGGCTGGTGCCGGTGCACGGGGTGAACGACCTGACGGTCGAGGGCCCGGCAGTGCAGCGCGAGCTTGCGCTCATCAAGGTCTCGGGCACCGGGGAGCGCCGCCTCGAGGCGATGCGCACCGCCGACATCTTCCGCGCCCGCGCCGTCGACACCACGCTCGAGAGCTTCGTCTTCGAGATCACCGGCGCTCCGGAGAAGGTCGACGCGTTCATCGCGCTGATGCGGCCGCTCGGCCTCGTTGACGTGGCACGCACCGGCGTCGCGGCGATCGCGCGCGGGGCGTGACCGCTCAGGCGCGACGGTGCCGCAGTCACCTCGCGGATTTGGGGTACACAAATCCGCGCGCGCCTGCCTGCCCCCGGCAGGCGCGGTTCCGCGCCCGCCAGGCAGGCGCGCGCGGATTGCCAGCGTCAGGTGCAGCAGCACCCCCCTCGGCTTCCGCGCGTGCCGCGCTCCAGCCGACGGCCCGGCGAACGCATGCGTTCGCTTGTCGGGCCGGGAGCCCGCGAGGCAGAGCCTCGCTTTCTGCAGCATCGTGCACCTATTCCGATCGTCGGTTCATCCGAGCGGTTCAGCTGGATTTGCCATGAGCTCGCGCTGACTGCGAAACCCGCTTGCCGAAAAATTCGGTCTGACGTCTGATGGCTGGCGAGGAGAATCGCCCATGCCCCCGGACGCGAGACCGCGTGCACGACTGGAGGCGCTGCCGCCGCTCCGCCGGGCACGGCAGGTGGCCGAGGCGCTGTCGCGCTACATCGACGAGGCCGGGCTCGAGGTCGGCGATCGCCTGCCCGCCGAGCGCGAGCTCATGGCGGCGCTCGCCATCGGCCGGTCGAGCGTGCGCGAGGCGGTCAGCCAGCTCCAGGCGCTCGGCGTCCTGGAGGCACGCATCGGCAGCGGCACCTACATCCGCAAGCCGGTCTCCGCCCGCACCGTCCACCTGCCGCTGTCGATCGAGGCGCAGGATCTCGCCGACGGGCTGACGCTGACGCTCGAGGTCCGCCGCGGCGTCGAGGTCGAGGCCTCGATGGCCGCCGCCCGCCGGCGCACGCCCGAGGACGTCGCGCGGATGGCGGAGGCGCTGGAGGAGATGGAGCGGGTGCACCTGAGCGAAGGCACCTCCGGCGCCGCTGACCTCGCCTTTCACCTCACGATCTACGACGCGAGCGGCAACCCGCTGTTCCGGCAGGTGCTCGAGCAGCTGCGCGGCCATTTCGAGCGCTTCTGGCACCAGCCGTTCGACCGGCCGGACTTCGCCGGCCGCTCGTTCCCGTTCCACCGCAAGCTGTTCGAGGCGATCCGCGACGGCGACGCCGCCGCCGCGGCCGCGCACACCCGCGCAATTCTCGACATCGTCGATGAGGACATCAGGGACATGAGCCAATGACGATCCTGGAGAATGCCCTCCACCCCGACCCGGTCGAGGCCGCGCGCCTCCTCGTCGCCCACGACGAAGCCCACGCCTTCGCCGCGGTGGTGCCACCGATCGTGCAGACCTCGCTCTTCACCTTCGCGAGCTACGACGAGATGGTCGCGGCCTACCGCGGCGAGATCGCGCGGCCGATCTACAGCCGCGGCCTGAACCCGACGGTGCGGATGTTCGAGGAGATGGTCGCCGCGCTCGAAGGGGCCGAGGACGCGCTCGGCTTCGCCAGCGGCATGGCGGCGATCTCCGCCGCGGTCCTCACGTTCGTCGCCCCCGGCGACCGCATCGTCGCAGTGCGTAACGTTTACCCGGACGCGTTTCGCCTGTTCGGCACCGTGCTGCCGCGGCTCGGCGTCGCCGTCGACTACGTCGACGGCCGCGACCCCGGCGCCATCGCCGCCGCACTGCCGGGCGCGAAGCTCCTCTATCTCGAGAGCCCGACGAGCTGGCAGATCGAAGCCCTCGACGTCGGCGCGCTCGCCGCGGCGGCGCGGGCCGCCGGCGTCCTCTCGGTCATCGACAACAGCTGGGCGACGCCGATCTTCCAGAACCCGCTCGCCCTCGGCGTCGACCTCGTGCTGCACTCGGCCTCGAAGTACATCGGCGGCCACAGCGACGTCGTGGCCGGCGTCGTCGCCGGCGCGCGCCCGCTCGTCGATCGCCTGCGGGCCGAGCTCTACCCTTACGTCGGCGGTCGGCTCGCGCCGTTCGACGCCTGGCTGCTGGTGCGCGGCCTGCGCACGCTGCCGATCCGGATGCTCGCCCACCAGGAGTCAGCGCTCGCGATCGCCCGCCGCCTTGCCGACCGGCCCGAGGTCGCGGCCGTCAACCACCCTGGCCTCGGCGCGCTGCCGCCGGGCTTGCGCGGCACCTCGGGGCTCTTCTCCTTCGAGCTGGCCGAAGGGTTTGACGTGCGCGCCTTCTGCGACGCGCTCCGGCTCTTCAAGCTCGGCGTCAGCTGGGGCGGGCACGAGAGCCTCGTGGTGCCGGGCGCGGTGGTGCTCGAGCAGAAGGCCGCGCCCAACTCGGCCCACGCCTTCGGCATCAGTCCGCGCTCGGTGCGGCTCCACGTCGGCCTCGAAGGCACCGAGGCGCTCTGGGCCGACCTCGTCGCCGGCCTCGACGCCGCGCGCCGATAACCGTGTTCAACAGGGGAACCAAGCACATGATGAGACTGTTCGCGGCAACCGCGCTCGCCGCCCTCGTGGCGGGGACGGCCTCGGCCGACACCACGCTGAAGCTCGTCGAGGTCATCACCAGCCCGCAGCGCACCGAGACGCTGAAGGGCATCGTCGCCGGCTTCGAGAAGGCGAACCCGGGCACCACGGTCGAGATCATCTCGCTGCCGTGGGGCGAGGCGTTCCAGAAGTTCGCGACCATGGTCTCGGCGGGTGACGTGCCGGATGTGGTCGAGATGCCCGACACCTGGGTCTCGCTCTATGCCGGCAACAACATGCTCGCCGACCTCACGCCCTATCTCGAGAAGTGGGAATACACGAGCGACCTCTCCGAGCGGGCGGTGGCGCTCGGCCAGGTCGGCGACAAGCCGGTGATGCTTCCCTACGGCTTCTATCTCCGGGCGATGTTCTACAACAAGGACCTGCTGAAGCAGGCCGGCGTCGAGGCGGTGCCGACC
This sequence comes from Paracoccaceae bacterium, assembly GCA_039808205.1. Taxonomy (GTDB): domain Bacteria; phylum Pseudomonadota; class Alphaproteobacteria; order Rhodobacterales; family Rhodobacteraceae; genus Amaricoccus. The sequence goes on from JBDHSS010000146.1 coordinate 6,688, forward strand.
ACGCTCGACGAGTTCCGCGAGGCTGCGCTCAAGGTCTCGAAGCTGCCCGGCAAGGCCGGCTACTGCATGCGTGGCGGACCGGGAGGCTTGAACGGCTGGGTGATGTTCTCGGCGACGGTGGCCGGCGACAACACCTTCTTCGACCAGGACGGCAAGTCGACCTTCGACAGCGAGGCGTGGATCAAGGGCCTCGCCTGGTACATCGACCTCTACCGGGACGGCCTGGCGCCCAAGGACAGCGTCAACTGGGGCTTCAACGAGATCGTCGCCGGCTTCTACAGCGGCCAGTGCGCGTTCCTCGACCAGGATCCGGACGCGCTCATCGCCATCGCCGAGCGGATGACGCCCGAGCAGTACGGCGTGACCACCTTCCCCAAGGGCCCGAGCGGCAAGGCGTTCCCGACCATCGGCTACGCCGGATGGTCGGTGATGGAGCCGAGCCAGAACAAGGATCTGGCGTGGAAGCTCGTGGCAACGCTCGAGGGCCCCGAGGGCAACGTGCCGTGGAACAAGATGACCGGCGCGCTGCCGGCGCTGAAGTCGGCGGAGAACGACCCGTTCTATCAGAGCGACGCCTTCAAGGGCTGGTTCG
>JBDHSS010000147.1:0-7205 GCA_039808205.1 Paracoccaceae bacterium
GACGCGGGCCGGCCGCAGAGCCTGGTGACGCGGAGCCTCGCGACGCGCACGGCCGGCGCGCTGGCGCTCGGCGCCGACGCGATGGCGCTCGCCGCGCGCGGCGGCGTCGCCTTCGTCGCCGCCGCGCCGACCACCGGCGCCGCCGCCCAGGTCCAGACCTTCGCCGCCGGCGCGACCGCGGCGACCGCCAGCGTCGAGATCCCCGGCACCATCGCTGCCGACACCGTGGCCCTCGCAGCCTCGTCCGACCCGAGCCGGGCGGCGATCGCCTACGTCGCCGCGAGCGGCGCGCTGCATGCCTTCGCCGAGGACGCGACGAACGGGCTCGCTGCCGCCGCGACCAGCCTCGGCACGATCGCCGCGAACCTCGTCGCCTTCGCCGCCACGCCGGACGGCACGACGGCCTACGCCCTCGATGCCGCCGCGGGAAAGCTGAAGGTCATCGCGCTGGCGGCCGCCTCGACCGTGACCGACGCGGCCGCGCTGCCGGCGACGGCCCGGCCGACGGCGCTCGCCCGGATCGAGACCGGCGGCAAGGCGCTCCTCGCGGTGGCGAGCCGCACCGACCGGACGCTCTACGTGCTCGCGGCCGACGACCTCGCCGCGAGCAGCGGGCTTCTCGCCACGATCGCCCTCGATCGGGCGCCGGAGTTCGTCGGCGTCGGGCCCGAGGGCGTCGTCCACGTGATCACCGAGGCGGGAACCGCGCTCTTCCTCCAGGCCGTCGACCTCGCGCCGCTCGTCGCCGGGCAGCCGGCGATCCTCGCGGGAGAGCGGGCGATCCCGGGCAGCGGCTTCCGCCTCGTCGGCCTGCTCGCGAGCGCGGGCGCGGGCGTCGTCGGCGGCTGCGGCGGCGACGACGTGGCGTGCCCGGAAATCGTCTGGGAGCAGGCGTGCCAAGGCTGCGACGAGGCCGACTGCCTGACGCTCGCCACGATCGAGCGCTACCGCGCCGGCGCGGAGGTGCTCGACGCCGGCGACGCGACGCTTGCCGACGATCTCGCCGCCGGCCGGGCACGCATCGACAACCGCGCCGGGCGCACGGTGCTCGCCAGCACCCGGACCCTGCAGGCGTGGCTCGAATGCCTGGAGGCGAAGGGGCTGAACGGCAAGGACGGCAAGGACGGCACCGACGGCGATCCGGGCAAGGACGGCATCGGTCTCTATCCCGACCTGCCGAAGATCCTCGACATCGGCTGGCGGTTTGGCGAGCGGCGCAACCTGATGGACTTCGTCAACGACTACATCGCCGGCGTTGGCGAGGACACGGACCTTTCCGACCGGATCCGCGAGCGGGTGAAGGGCGGCGAGGACGTGCCGCCGCTCACCGTCTACTTCAACCGCGAGATGAAGGGGCTGACGCGCCAGACGCTCGAGGTGCGGATCGACGCGCCGATGGTGGCGACCGAAGGCAAGGCCGCGGCCTACGTGTCCGCCGGCGTCTATTTCCCCATCGATCTCCGCCTCTACGGCGAGCTCATCGAGATCCCGGGCCCGGTTCCGACGCCGCACACCGGCGAGACCGCGGCCTTCGCCGTCTCGTTCCTGCCGCGGCGGCAGTTCTTCTGGGTCTATGACGGCAACGACCAGCCGAAGCCGAGCTGGCCCTACGTGCTCGTCTACTACCTCGCCGCCGCGAGTCTGCGCGCCGGGACCGACCTGCCGCGGGTCAGCCTGTCGGTCAAGGGCGACTTCGTCTACGCCCCCGAGGCCGGCGCCTACAGCGAGTTCGGCGTGCTCGATGGCGACAACCTCGGCGGCATGGTCGGCGAGCCGGCACCGGCGAAGCGGCAGCCACCGATCCTCGGCGGCGTCAATCCCTCGGGCAACCTGACCCAGGGCGGGCTCTTCGAGAGCTGGTTCTTCCTCACCCTGCGCGACGGGCAGGGTGCGGGGGGTGCGGGGGAGCTCGCGGCGCTCGGCGAGGCGTTCGGCGCCATGACGCCGCAACCGGGGCTCGACCGGCTGCCGACGCTGGCGAATTTCACCGCGCCCGAGGCGCTGGCCACGGCGACGGGCGTGTCGGTTGCCGTGGCGCGCCGGATCGCCGCGGCACGGGCCGAGCGATCCTTCACCGACCTCGCCGATCTCGGCGACCGTGCCGGACTGTCGGCGCGCGACCGGGAGAAGCTCGACGGCAAGCTCCTGTTCCTGTGAGCGGAGAACGACGATGCCCACGGCCAACGACCTGAGCGATCGCATCCTCGGACGCGCAGCGGCGCTCCGCGCGACGACGACATCCAAGGCGGCGGACTGCGAGTGCCTGCCGTCCTGCCCCGCTTGCGGCGGGCTCGACTGCCTGTGCCGGCCGCGGTTCTTCGCCGGCCAGGTCCTGACCGAGGACGACCTCAACCGGCTCGAGGCGTACGTGATCGCCAAGAACCGGCTGCACAACCGGCACTTCCACGGCTCGGGCGTGGTCTGCGGGCTGGAGGTGGTCTGCGACTTCTGCGATGCGGGCAGCGTGACGGTGAAAACCGGCTACGCGCTTTCGCCGTGCGGGGACGACATCATCGTCTGCAAGGACACGACCGCCGACGTCTGCGCGCTCATCAGCCGCTGCAAGCCCCGCGACGCCGAGTGCGACCCCTATGGCGGGCAGTCCCCGAGCCAGTGCAAGGACGGCATCCAGCAGTGGGTGCTGTCGATCTGCTATGACGAGCGGCCGGCCCGCGGCGTGCAGCCGCTCGCAAGCGAGCCGTGCGCCTGCGGCGGAAAGGCCTCGGGCGGCTGCGGCTGCGGCGGATCGGGCGGGTGCGGCTGCGGTGGCGGGGGCAAGGCTTCCGGCTGCGGCTGCGGCAACGGCAAGACCACGACGTCCACGCGGACCACGACGCCGTCGCGGTACAATCCCCAGTGCGAGCCGACGCAGATCTGCGAGGGCTACCGCTTCGCCGCCACGCGCTACACCGATCCGAACCGCGCCGGCTCGGACGTCGCGAAGGCCGGGGTCTGGGGGATGCTCGCCACGAAAGGGCGGCAGTTCGGGCCGCTCCTGCTGCGCCTCGTCGCCTGCTACCTCAAGGCGGTCGAGATCCGCGACGCGTACAAGGATGCCCAAGCCGGCAACGCCAATCAGGCGGCGCTCGACTACGGCGAGTATATCTCGGCGCTGCGCGAGTTCGCGGCCGAGCACGCCGCGCACCGCTGCGACCTCCTGCGCGCGCTCGACCGGCTGGACGTGCCGCGGCCGTCCTATCTGGCCAGCCGCCTCGAGGTCGAGGCGCCGGCGGTCGACTGGGCAACGGCGTTCGGGCGACTGAACGAGCTCTGGCTCGAGCTTTTCCGCGAGTGCTTCTGCTCGGCGCTCCTGCCGCCCTGCCCCGACCACGGCAGCGACTGCGTGCCGCTCGCCGTCGTGACCATCGACGTCGAGAGCTGCCGGGTCATCGAGATCTGCAACTGGAAGGCGCGGGAGTTCGCGCTCACCCTGCCGTCGCTCGCCTACTGGACGTCGTTCATCCAGTGGGGCGCGATCCGCGACGGCATCGCCCGGCTCTGCTGCGACGGCGACAGCCGGACGTGGACGGTCGTGTTCAACCTCTTCGAGTCGATGGTGCGCAGCAATGCCGCGACGCTCGGCACCGCCGGACGCGTCGCCGTCGACACGGCGGCCAACGCGTCCGCGGCGACCTCGATCCCGACGGCGACGATCGAGGCGCTCTCCGGGCTGATCGGCCGCTCCACAGCACCCGACGGCATGGCGCGGCTGCTGGCGCCGGCCGGCGGCGCCGGCGCCGACGATCTCGCCGACCTGCGCGCGACGATCGCCGAGCTGCAGCGCACCGTCGCCGACCAGGGTGCCACGCTCGAGAAGCTGGCCGGGCAACGGTAGGAGGCGATCATGGCAGCACAGGACCAGCGGCCGCGGTTCTACGAGAGCCAGTATCTCGGCGCCGACGACATGAACGCCGTCGTCGACTACGGCCGCATCCAGCTCGGGCGCCACGAGCTCGGCGCCCACACCGCGGGCATCGCCGTGGGCCTCTACCTCGTCGAGAGCCCGACCCCCGGCGCGCCGGCGCGCCGCACCGTCACACTGGTGCCCGGCATGGGCATCGACGGCTTCGCCCGGCAGATCGTCGCGCTGAAGCGCGATCTCCTGCCCGAGTCGCTGTTCTTCGGCATCGCCTACGACGCCACCGTCGACGACCCCGCGAAGAACAACGGCACGCCGCCCGGCCGCTTCGTGCGCGTGTGGCTCGAGTACGACGAGACCAACGCCGCCGCCCCTGCACCGGGCTTCGAGCGCTGCGATGCCGGCGACGCCTTCGGCCGGGTGCAGGAGAGCTACCGCTTCGTCGTCGGCGACAAGCCCGCGCTCGCCGACCGGCGCAGCCCGCTCGTCATCGCCGCGCAGGCGATCGACGCCGAGCGCGCGCTGCAGGCCTTCGACATGACCGCGGGCCTCGTCTACGACGCGAGCGTCCCGCACCAGCAGTTTCCCGCCGGCACCGCGGCCGTCCGCTGGCTCGTGCCGCTCGGCTGGGTGCGGTGGGTGGCGCTCGCCCAGGGCGGCGGCTACTTCGTCGACCGCAACATCGACGCCGCCGACAAGGGCGACGACCGCATCCGCCGCTTTCGCCAGTACGTCGGGCTGCCGGTCGAGACGCTGCTTGCCAGCGATGGCGCGCTCGTCCTGCGCAACCGCAGCGACCGGCCGGACGATCCCGGCCGGTTCCAGGCCCGCCTCGCCTCCGGCGACCCGCTCGCGGACATCCGGCGCGACCTCGTCTGGATCGAGGGCAACCTCCGGGCGGTCGGCGACATCCGCCTCGCCCGCGGCGCGCTTCGCCTCGCCGACATCAACGGCTCGGACCGCGAGACGCCGCTCTCGATCGAGCGCCTCGGCGACGCGGCCGCCGGTCCCGGCAACCGGGTGCTGCAGCTCGTCATCGGCCCCGACGCGGAACCGACGAACCGCCTCGCCGTTAGCACCATCACCGTCGACGACCCGGACCCGGCGGCGCGCAAGCTCAGCGAGAAGCTGAGCGTCCTCTCGAGCGGCAACGTCGGCGTCGGCACCATGGCGCCGGCGCGGCGGCTGCACGCCAAGGGCGACGCGGTCCGGCTCGAGAGCGCCGATGGCACGAAGACGATCGAGCTTCGCACCGACGGCGCCCAGGTGGACCTCGGGACCACGACGAGCGATCTCGTCCTGCGCTCGGGCGGCGGCCTGCCACCGAAGAACATCGTGATGAACCCCGACGCCGCGGACGGCAACATCGGCATCGGCACCGCGGCGCCGGCCTACAAGCTCGACGTCCGTGCCCAGGCGATCAAGCTCGGCCTCGAGCCGGCCGGCGGCGGCCAGCTGGTGCTGAAGAACAACCCCGGCGACAACCGCATCTTCCTCGAGGCCTTCGACACCGCCGGCACCGGCAGCGCCACCGAGATGCTGCTGACCGGCAAGGACGCGACGAACGCCCCGCTCATCTCGATCAAGGCGAACGCCACCTACGTCAGCGACAATCTCGGCGTCGGCCTGCCCGCGCCGGCGGCCCGGGTGCACGTGGTCGGCGACCGGGTGCTGCTGGAGAATGCCGCGCGCAACAAGAACATCAGCCTCTTTACCAGCGGCTCGATGGTCGACCTCTTCACCAGCTCCGACAACCTCTCGATCCGCAGCCCCGGGCACGACTGCGTGCTGAACTGGATGGCCGGCGACGGCAACGTCGGCGTCGGCACCGCGACGCCCACCGACAAGCTGCACGTGGGCGGCGGGTTCATGCAGGTGAGCGGGGCCGCCGGCGAGCAGGCGGTGGTCGGCGGCGAGGGTAATGGCGGCGTCACCTTCGGCACCCGCAACGCGGGCATTGCGTTCTTCGACGCGCGCAACCTCGCGGCCGGGACTGGCGGCGCCAGCGGCTGGCTCACGGTCTGGTGCCGCGACGTGCACGAGGTCTCCGACGAGCGGGCGAAGTCCGACGTGCGCGAGATCAGCGACGCGCTCGACAAGGTGGCGCGGCTGCGCGGCGTCGCCTTCCGCTGGAAGAGCGGCGCCATCCCGGGCCAGACCGCCGACCGCCTCGGCCTCGTCGCCCAGGAAGTGCGCGAGGTCGTGCCCGAGGCGGTCACCGTCAACGAGCGCGGCGCCGGTCTCTCGACCTCGGCGCTGGTGCCGCTGCTCATCGAGGCGGTCAAGGCGCTGAAGGCGGCCAACGAGCGGCTGTCCGACGACCTCGCCGACCTCCGCGGCCGCATCGCGGCGCTGGAGGCCTCGTCGGGGACGGCGCCGGCGCCGAAGGCTTCGGAGCGGACGGCGGGCCGGAAGCCCGGCACGCGCAAGCCGTGAGGGACCAGCGATGCCCGCGACGCTCGAGATCGAGACGCTCACGATCGATGCACGCGTGGCGGCGCCGGTCGCGCGCGACGAGCGGCGGAGCCGACCGGTGATCGACCGCCTCACCGCCTCGGTCCGCACCGCCTTGCCGCACGTGCTCGACCGGGTGCTCGCGGGCGAGCGCGACGACGACGGCATCGTCTTCATCGAGACGCTGCGCTTCGAGGCGACGATCAATGCCGGCTGGCCGGCGGAGCGGATCGCCCACGCCCTCGCCGCGCCGCTGGCGCTGAGCCTCTGGCGGGCGATCGAGCGGCCCGCGGCGGTGCGCTTCGCCGACCGGGCGGAGATGCTCGCCTGCTTCCTCTCTGACGTCGCGCACGGCGCCGGTTTCGCGCGCGACTGGCACCGGGCGTTCGACGGCCTGCGGGCGCTGCCGGCCTCGGGCGTGCTCCGGACGCTCGTGGAGGCCGAGCCGCGCGTGGCGCGAACCGCGCTCGCCCGCCTGCGGCCCATAGACCTCGACCGCGTCCTCGCAACGCTCGAGCCCACGGACGCGGCGCGCGCGCTCGCTGCCGTGGCCGCGCTCGCCGGGGAGGACGCGGCGGCGGAGCCGGGCGAGATCGTCGCGGCGATGCTGGAGCAGGGCTGCCATTGCCTCGCCGACGCCCGGGAGCGGCTCGCGCTCCTTATCGCGCTCGCCCGCCGCGGCGGGCCGGATCCCGGAGGCCGGGCGCTTGCCATCGCGCGCCTGATCGTCCTCGTGACCGACGACGCGGGCAGCATGGTTCCGGTTGCTGCACGCATCGAGCGCGCCTCGCGGCGTCTGGTGGCGGAGGGGGACGGCTACGCCGCGAGCGCGATGTCGCTGGTCCTCCCCGATCCGGAGCCGGACGCGTTGGCCGAGGCGGCGGAGACGCTG
>JBDHSS010000148.1:0-7205 GCA_039808205.1 Paracoccaceae bacterium
GGCCGCCAGCCGCTCGCCGACGTTGGTGGTGGTGAACGGCCGCCCGTCCGGCGCCAGCGCCACTGCCCCCGCCGCCACCACCCGCGCCGCGAGCGGCACGTCGGCGGTCACGCAGACATCGCCCGGCCCGATGCGCTCGGCGATCCACTTGTCGGCCGCGTCCGCCCCCTCGGCCACCACCTGCACCCGCGCCAGCGGATGCCGGCTCGGCCGAAGGCCGCCGTTGGTCACGTAGATCACCGCGGCGCCGTGCCGTTCGGCGACCTTGAGCGCCTCGTCCCGCACCGGGCAGGCATCGGCATCGACGTAGAGCATCAGAGCGTCGCGTTAAACGCGCCGCCGTCGAGCAGCAGGTTCTGCCCGACGATGAAGCCGGCCCGCTCGGAGCACAGGAAGGCGCAGGCGGCGCCGAACTCCTCCGGCGTGCCGTAGCGCCGCGCCGGGATCGTCGCCGCGCGCCGCTGCCGTGCCTCCGCCACGTCGATGCCCTCGGCGTCGGCCACGCCCTTGTCGAGCGCGTCCGCCCGGTCGGTGTCGTGGATCCCGGGCAGCAGGTTGTTGATGATGACCCCGAACGGCGCCACCTGCCGGCTGGTGCCGGCGACGAAGCCGGTCAGCCCGGTGCGCGCCGCGTTGGAGAGCCCGAGTGCTGCGATCGGCGACTTCACCGCCTGCGAGGTGATGTTGACGACGCGCCCCCACCGGCGCTCGATCATCCCCGGCAGCACCGCCTGCATCAGCGCGATCGGCGTCAGCATGTTGGCGTCAAGTGCGCGGATGAAGTCGTCGCGGCTCCAGTCAGACCAGAGTCCCGGCGGCGGCCCGCCCGCGTTGGTCACCAGGATGTCCGCCGCCGGCGCGGCTGCGAGCACCGCGGCGCGCGTCTCGGCCGCGGTGATGTCGCCCGCGACCGCGACGACCTCGACGCCATGCGCCGCCCGGATCGCCGCCGCCGTCGCCTCGAGCGCCGCCGTGCCGCGGGCGTTGACGACGAGGTTCACCCCCTCGGCGGCCAGTGCCTCGGCGCACCCCCGCCCGAGCCCCTTCGAGGCGGCGCAGACGATGGCCACGCGGCCGGCGATCCCGAGGTCCATCTCTCACTCCATCGCTGCCAGAACCGGCGCCCACTGCGCCTTCAGGGCCGCATAGCTGCGCTGCGGCCGGTCGAAGATTGCGAGACCCTGCGCGGCGAGCTCGGCATAGGCGGTGCGCTCGCCGATCCAGGCGAGCGGCGGCTGCCCGAGCTTGTCGAAGAAGGCGCCGAGCCGCTCGCTGCCGCGCCCGGCGCGCACGCGGTTCGCCAGGAGATGCACGCCGACCTTGCCCTTGCGCACCCGTTTCAGGTGCTCGATCTCCTTGAGGAACCGCCGCGTCGAATCGACGTCGAAGACCGACGGCAGCACCGGCGTCAGCACCGCCTCCGCCTCCGCCACCAGCGCCTCGGCCCGCGCGCCGTCGAGCGCACCCGGCGCGTCGATCACCAGCCAGTCGAGCCGCTTCGGCGCGAGGCCGAAATCAGCCGGATCGGTCCAGTCGACGGCGCGGATCGGCGCCGCGGTCTCCGGGCGATGCCGGACCCAGCGCAGCGCCGACTTCTGCGGGTCGGCATCGGCGAGCCCGACGCTACCGCCGCGCCCGGCAAGTGCTGCCGCCAGCGTGATCGCCGTCATCGTCTTGCCGCAGCCGCCCTTGCGGTTCGCGACGAGAATCGTCCGCATCGCCCGCCTCCCCGGCGCCGACAGTAGGGACGCCGCCGCGGCGATCAACCGCCAACTCGCCGGCGCGGGGCGGCGAGGTGCGCCGCGGGCTTGCGCGCGCGCCCCGCGCTTCAGCCGACGGCCCAACCGAGCCGGCCGGGATGCGAGGCCCGAGGTGGCGTCAGCCGTCGTAGGGCCTGACGATGTCCTCGTCGCCGAGGCGCTGGAAGAGGACGACGCTGCCTGCCGAATGGCGTGGATCGTAGACGAAGCCGTGGCTCGCCATCGTCGCGAACAGCCGGCGAATGCCCGAGAGCCCGGTGACGTGGTCGTGCACCTCGACGAAGATCCGGTCGACGCCGGCGAGGGCAGCGCCCTCGAAGAGCGCGGTCTCGGCGCCCTCGATGTCACAGACGATGAGGCTGACCGCCGCGGCGCCGAGCAGCGCATCGAGGTTCATCGTCGGCACCTCGACGGTGGCCTCGTAGGCATTTGGCTCGGGCGCCAGCGAGCCCATCCAGAAGTCGCGCCGCAGGTAGAAGGTGGCGGTCGCCTCCGGGCGGTTGCTGAGCACGGCGTTGATCCGCTCGACCTTCTCGACCGCGTTGCAGGCATGGAGCCCGGCCATGTAGTCGATGAGGTGCGGGTTGGCCTCGACGGCGACGACGCGGCGGACCGCGCCCTGCCGCGCGAGCAGCGTCGAGATGAAGCCGATGCCGGCGCCGATCTCGAGCACGCAGTCACCGGGGCGGACGATGCGCGGGATCTGCGCTGCCTCCGCCGCCTCGAACCGCCCGGTCCGGATCGCCCGCTCGATCGCGGGGGTGATGACTCTCCGGTCCATCGGGATCACCACGTCCGCGAGGCGAAGGCTCTCCCTTTGCGGAGCGATGGAAGCAGCATCTTCCATCATGGGTTGCGTCGAGCAGGCAGGCACGATCCCATCCACGCCCCGAAGCGGCCGCGCATCATTACGTCTCCCGGTTGTTCACCGCGGGCACCCTGCATCACCCGACGCGAGTCGCGCCAGTGAGCCTTTCGGCGTAAAGGGAACTATTTCCGTCGGTTGCGAGCTATTTCGGGCTTCGCTTGCCGAGAATTCGCTGCAGCGTGCGACGATGCATGTTGAGTCGGCGCGCGGTTTCCGAAACGTTGTGGTCGCACAGCTCGTAGATGCGCTGGATGTGCTCCCAGCGCACGCGGTCGGGGCTCATCGGGTGCTCGGGCGGCTCCGGCTGCTCGCCGCCGCGCGCGAGGAGCGCGCAGGTCACGTCGTTGGCGTCGGCGGGCTTGGCGAGGTAGTCGGTCGCGCCGATCTTGACTGCCGCCACCGCCGAGGCGATGGCACCATAGCCGGTCAGGACGACGATGCGGGCGTCGGGCCGGCGCGCGCGCAGGAGCCGCACGAGCTCGAGCCCGTTGCCGTCCTCGAGCCGCAGGTCGATCACCGCGTAGGCCGGCGCCCGGGCCTCGGTCGCGGCCTTGCCGGCGGCGACGGAATCGACCGCCGTCACCTCGAAGCCGCGCTTCTCCATCGCCCGCGCCAGCCGGCGGCGGAACGCCTCGTCGTCGTCGAGGATCAGGAGCGAGGGGTCGGGGCCGATCGCCTCCGGGCCAAGCGCGTCCATGGGGATCGCTTCTCCTTCCGCAACCGCCCTCAGAGCCGGGCCGCGTAGCACGCCACCGAGGCGACAATGTCGTCGGCGCTGGCGTCCGAGGGGTAGTATTCGAGAAACCCGGTGCCGGGCGCCACGAGGTAGGTGAAGGTCGAGTGGTCCATCAGGTAATAACGCGGGTCGCCGGCGTCGGACTTGCGGAAGTAGACCTTGTAGGCCTTGGCGGCGGCCGCGACCTGCTCCGGCGTGCCGCTGAGGCCGATGATCGCCGGATCGATCGCGGCGGTGAACTGCCGCACCAGCTCGGGCGTGTCGCGCGCGGGATCGACGGTGACGAAGACCTGGCCGACGCGGTCGCCGCGCGCGGCGAGGTCGGCGGCGGCCTGGGCGTTCCGCGCGACGTCGGTCGGGCAGATGTCGGGGCAGAAGGTATAGCCGAAGTAGACCAGCGTCGGCCCGGTGATGACGTCAGCGTCGGTCACGGTGCGGCCGCTGCCGTCGACGAGCGTGAACGGGCCGCCGATCGTCGCCGCGCCGCCGGCGACCGCGCCGCGGCGGCAGTCGGCGAAGGGGTCGTCGCCGCCGCGCAACGCCAGCACGCCGCCCACCACGAGGCCGAGCACCACGACGAGGCTGGCGGCAATGGCGGCGTAACGGGTCACGGGCGGGTCGGCTCCTGCGGGAAAGGGCTGTGCCGCCGGTGTGCCATGCGTGCCGCCGCTTCACAAGGTCGCGGGACTGCGAGCCAGCGGTCAAATCCGTTTGATGGCGCGAGGCCGCGGCTGCTATGCCGCCGGTCATGGCCGAGCCGACGCTCTCTCCCCTGGCGACGGAGGCGCGCAGCGCCTGGGTGCGGTTGCGCACGCTGATCCTGCTGCGCTGGTTCGCCGTGGCGGGGCAGACCGCGGCGCTGCTGACCGCGACCCTCGGGCTCGGCATCCAGGTGCCGCACGTGCTCTGCGCCGCCGTCATCCTCGCCTCGGCCGTCTTCAACGCCGTCGCGATGGCGCTCGCCGCGCGCACCCGGCGCCTTCGCGAGCGCGAGGCGCTCTGCATGCTGCTCTTCGACCTTTGCCAGCTGGGCGCGTTGCTCTATTGCACCGGCGGGCTCGGCAACCCGTTCGCGCTGCTCATCATGGCGCCGGTGACGATCAGCGCCTCGGTGCTGTCGCTCCGGGCGACGGTCATGCTCGGCTGCGTCGCGGTCGCGATCATCACGCTGCTCTTGCGCTTCTACATCCCGCTCGAGCTTGCGAGCGGCGAGGAGCTGATGCTGCCACCGGTGCTCGCCGCCGGCACCTGGACTGCGCTCATCACCGGCACGATCTTTCTCGCGATCGGCGCGCGGCGGGTGACGGGCGAGACGCTGTCGATGTCGCAGGCGCTCGCCGCCACCCAGCTCGCGCTCGACCGCGAGCAGCAGCTGAGCACGCTCGGCGGCGTGGTCGCGGCGGCGGCGCACGAGCTCGGCACGCCGCTCGCGACGATCAAGCTCGCCTCGACCGAGCTCGTCGAGGAGCTGGCCGACCGCCCGCACCTGCAGGAGGACGCAGCCCTCGTCCGCGCCCAGGCGGTGCGCTGCACCGAGATCCTGCGCGCCATGGGGCCGCGCGGCAAGGAGGACATCCTGGTGCGCTCGGCACCCCTCTCGAGCGTCGTCGAGGAGGCGGCGGCGCCGCACGCCGACCGCGGCATCCGCATCATCACCCGCATCGAGGGCGCGACCGTCGAATACGGCTCCGAGGAGCAGCCGCACGTGCTGCGTCGGCCGGAGATCATCCAGGGGCTGCGCAACCTGGTGCAGAATGCCGTCGACTTCGCCTGCAGCACGGTCTGGATCGACGTCGACTGGACCGACCAGGAGGTGAGCGTCGCCATCGGCGACGACGGGCCCGGCTACCCGCCCGACCTCATCTCGCGGATCGGCGACCCGTACGTGCGCCGCCGCGCCGCCGCGGGCGAGCGGCCGGGCTATGACGGCATGGGCCTCGGGCTCTTCATCGCCAAGACGCTGCTCGAGCGCAGCGGCGCCACCCTCGCCTTCGGCAACGGCGCGGTCGGGGACGACGCGGAAGGATCGAGCCTGCCCGAGTTCGCCCTGCCGAGCGGCGCGATCGTCCGGGTGAGCTGGCCGCGTTGGCGCCTGTCGCCGGAGGCCGGCGAGGCGGCCGGGTGGCCGGCGGCGGCGACTTACGGGTGAGTGCTGCGCGAAGGTTCCTGCGGCGCACGACGCAGTAGAACGCGTGCGTTTGCTTGCCGGGCCGGGACTCGCGCGGCCGGATAGCCCGGCTTCGGCCGATGGTGAGGGAGGTGCTCGCGGCGCGTCGCTTCGCTGTGACAAATACCCCGCGGCACGCGGCCCAACGTGATTAGTTCCTGACCCGCGGGATCAACTTATTTCAACAGGCCTGCGCCATCCGAGATCGTTAAAGGTTCCTTAAGCGTCGTCGCGTCTCTTGGCCGGGCCTCCCTCCGCAGGACCGATCGTCATGGACTTGTCGCGCTTTTCCCTGTCCGGGCTGCCGCCCGCCTCCGAGCTCATCGCCGGGCTGCCGCGCCTGGCCGAGCTTCTCGACGGGCTGCCGCAGGGGGTGGTAGCGGCGGTGGTCAGCGCGGCGGCGACGCTGGTGCTGGCGCTCGGCTTCTCGCGGCGGTTCGACCGGCCGCGGGCAACGGTGGCGGCGCTCGAGCCGGTCGCCTCGGACTTCCTCATCGACGGCGCCAGCGTGAAGCCGCTGACCGAGCCGGCGCGGGCGCTGCTCGACGGGTTGCCGCGCGGCGGTACCCGGCTGAGCGCGATCGCCCGCGCCTTCACCGCCGACTGCCCGGACCTGCAGGACGACCTCGAGACACTGGTGCTCTACGGCACGCCGTTCCGTACCCAGTGCGTGCGCGCCGACGGCTCGGCTTTCGAGGTGGTGGGCGAGCCCCGCGGCGCCGCCGCGCGCCTCTCGATCCGGCCGGCGAGCGAGGACGCGCGCGCGCTCACCGCCGCCCGCGCCGAGCTCGAGGCGGCGACCCGCGAGCGCGACTTCCTGCGCGGCGTGATCGATCGCGCACCGGTGCTCGCCTGGAGCCATGCCCCCGACGGGCAGGTCGCCTGGGCGAACGCGCCCTACTGCGAGCGCTTTGTCACCGTGACCGGCGGCCTGCCGGACCACCGGCTGCCCGACGCCTTCGGCCACGTCCTCGAGGAGGTGCCGCTGACCGCGCGCGGCGGCGACACCCGGCGCCGCGTCGCCGTGCCCGGCCGCGACGACGCAGGGCCCCGCTGGTACGAGATCGCCAAGGGCGGCGGCCCGAGCGGCGAGGCGATCGGCTTCGCGCTCGACGCCGACGACCTGGTCGCCGCCGAGGCGTCGCTGCGCCGCTTCGTCGAGACGCTGACCGAGACCTTCGCCCACCTGCCGATCGGCCTCGCCGTCTTCGACAAGAACCGCCGGCTGGGCCTGTTCAATCCCGCACTGACCGACCTTGTGAAGATCGACGCGGTGTGGCTCGCTGGTCGGCCGTCGTTGCGCGACTTCCTCGAGCGGCTGCGCGAGACCCGACAGATGCCCGAGCAGAAGGACTTCGCCTCCTGGCGGCGCAAGCTCGGCGAGCTCGAGGAGGGCGCGCGCGACGGCACCTACGAGGAGAACTGGGTGCTGCCGTCGGGCAAGATCTTCCGCGTCACCGGCCGTCCGCACCCGCAGGGGGCGCTCGCCTTCCTGTTCGAGGACATTTCGACCGCGATCATGCTGGAGCGCAAGTACCGCTCCGAGCTCGAGCTCAGCCAGGCGACGCTCGATCGGCTCGGCGAGGCGGTGGCGGTGTTCGACGCCTCGGGGATGCTCGCCTTCGTGAACTCGGCCTTCGAGCGGCTGTGGCGGCTCGACCCGATGAGCCGGCT
>JBDHSS010000149.1:0-7133 GCA_039808205.1 Paracoccaceae bacterium
CGGTCCTCGTCGCGGCCGGTCTGGCGCAGGTAGCGCAGGGTCTCGGCGTCGATCGGGAAGAAGCCGCAGGTGGCGCCGTACTCGGGGGCCATGTTGCCGATCGTCGCGCGGTCGGCGAGCGGCAGGTGGTCGAGGCCCTCGCCATAGAACTCGACGAACTTGCCGACGACGCCCTTCTTGCGCAGCATCTGCACGACCTTGAGCACGAGGTCGGTCGCCGTGGTGCCCTCGACCATGCGCCCCGTCAGCTTGAAGCCGACGACCTCGGGGATCAGCATCGAGACCGGCTGCCCGAGCATCGCGGCCTCGGCCTCGATGCCGCCGACGCCCCAGCCGAGCACGGCCATGCCGTTGACCATCGTGGTGTGGCTATCCGTCCCGACGAGAGTGTCGGGGTAGGCGACGAGCGCGCCCGAGGGGTCAGTATCGGTCCAGACGGTCTGGGCGAGGTACTCGAGGTTGACCTGGTGGCAGATGCCGGTGCCCGGCGGCACCACGCGGAAGTTCTGAAACGCGCTCTGCCCCCACTTCAGGAACTGGTAGCGCTCGATGTTGCGCTCGTACTCGCGCTCGACGTTGAGCTGGAACGCGCGCGGCGTGCCGAACTCGTCGACCATCACCGAGTGGTCGATCACGAGGTCGACCGGGTTCAGCGGGTTGATCTTCTGCGGGTCGCCGCCGAGCGCCTTGATGCCGTCGCGCATCGCCGCGAGATCGACGACGGCCGGCACGCCGGTGAAGTCCTGCATCAGCACGCGCGCCGGGCGATAGGCGATCTCGCGCGGGTTCCGGCCGCCGTTTCTCGCCCACTCGCCGAAGGCGCGGATGTCATCGACCGACACGGTCTTCGCGTCCTCGAAGCGCAGCATGTTCTCGAGCACGACCTTCAGCGCGGCCGGCAGGCGGCCGAACTCGCCGAGCCCCGCCGCCTCCGCCGCCGGAATCGAGTAGTAGGCGTAGCTGCGTGTCCCGACCTCGAGGGTGCGGCGCGTGCTGGCGGAGTCGGTTCCAACGTAGACGGTCATCTTGCCTCCGGGGCATGGGCTGGACGGGAACTCGGGTAAGCATATGCCGCATCGCCGCGCGCCTCGCAAGGGCTGCAGACGCGAAAAGCATACCGTCGCATACAGGAATTCGCCCGCCGCGCGCGGCGTGCGAGGCGGGCGGCGCGCGGCCTTCCCGGCGACGGCGCGATGCGCTATGCGGGGGCGCATGGGGCTGAGCGTCTCGGGCATTTCCTGCGTTCGGGGCGGACGCCTCGTGCTTTCCGGCCTCGGCTTCGCGCTCGCGGACGGCGAGGTAGCGCTCCTGCGCGGGCCGAACGGCTCGGGCAAGTCGACGCTCCTGCGCGCGCTGGCCGGCCTCGTGCCGCATCGCGGCCAGATCGCGATCGACGGCCGCGCCGTCGACGGCGATGCGCGCGCCGAGCTCATCGGTTACGCGGGGCACCTCGATGCGCTGAAGCCGCAGCTCACCGTCGCCGAGAACATCCGCTTCTGGGCCGACGTCTTCGGCGGCGATCCCCGGGTGGCGCTCGCGGGTTTCGGGCTCGCCGCCATCGCCGCGCGTCCCGCGCACCTGCTCTCGGCCGGACAAAAGCGCCGGCTGGGGCTGGCGCGGCTCCTGCTCGCGCCGCGCCGGGTTTGGCTCCTCGACGAGCCGACGGTCGCGCTCGACGCCGCCGCGCTCGTCGAGCTCCTGCACGCAGTGCGCGATCATGCCGCGGCCGGCGGCGTGGCGGTGATCGCCACGCACGGGCCGATCGGCATCGCGCCGGCGCTCCGGCTCGAGCTCACCGCCGAAGCGGCCGGGCGCCTCGAGGCCGAGAGCGACCCGTTTCTTGCGGGCGCCTGGACGTGAGCACGCGCGCGGCCCCCTGGCGGGCGCTCCTCGGCCGGGAGCTCAAGCTCGCGCTGCGCTCGGGCGGCGGCGCCGGCCTTGGCCTCGTGTTCTTCCTGATCGTCGCGGCGCTGGTGCCGTTCGGCGTCGGGCCCGAGCCCGACAAGCTCGCGGTCGTCGCCGCCGGCACACTCTGGATCGCGGCGCTGCTCGCGTGCCTCCTGTCGCTCGACCGGCTGTTCCAAGCCGACGCCGAGGATGGCACGCTCGACATCCTGGCGCTGGCGCCGCTGCCGCTCGAGGCGGTGGTGGCGCTGAAGGCGCTGGCGCACTGGCTGACGACCGGCCTGCCGCTCGTCGTCGCGGCGCCGGTCCTCGGCGTCGCGCTGCACCTGCCGCCGGCCGCGGCACCCTGGCTCGTCGCGAGCCTTGCGGTCGGCACGCCCGGCTTGAGCTTCCTCGGCGCCATCGGCGCCGCGCTGACCGTCGGCATCCGCCGCGGCGGCCTGCTGCTGTCGCTGCTGGTGCTGCCGCTCTACGTGCCGACGCTGATCTTCGGCGCCCGCGCCGCCGCCGCCGCGACCGCCGGCCAGAATCCGGTGCCGGCGCTGCTGCTCGGCGCGGGGCTCAGCCTCTTCATCCTCGCCGGCGCCCCCTTCGCCGCAGCGGCGGCGCTGCGGGTGAACCTGCGGTGAGCATCCGGCTCAGCGCTCGGCCGCCGCGATCGCCGGGCGGATCCGGCTCTCGATCGTCGCGGGGTCGAGCGGCCCCGGGAAGCGAAGCACCACCTTGCCGCCGGGGCCGATGACGAAGGTCTCCGGCACGCCGTAGATGCCCCAGTCGAGCCCGGTGCGCCCGGTCGCGTCGGCGCCGATCATCGCATAGGGGTTGCCGAGCTCGGCCAGGAAGCCGAGCGCCGCCGCCGGGTCGTCCTTGTAGTTGATGCCGATCACCTGGACGCCCTCGCCGCCCAGCCCCTTCAGAAGCGGGTGCTCGACGCGGCAGGGCGCGCACCAGCTCGCCCAGAAATTGACAAGCTTGACGCCAGGCCCGGCCAGGTCGGCCGTGGTCGGCGGCGGCGCGTCGCCGAGCGGCACCAGCCGGTCGAGCCCCGGCGCCTCCCGCCCGACGAGCGCGCTCGGCAATTCCGAGGGGTTCTCGCGCCGGAGGCCGACATAGGCGACCGCGGCGAACACCAGGAAGATCAGCGGCGGCAGCGCCACCAGGAGATATCGCAGACCCTTGCTCATCGCTTCTCCCGCCGCGCCGCCTCGAGCCGCTCCAGCGCCCGGCGCACCCGCACCGACCGGCTCCAGCTTGCGCCCACCAGCACCGCGATCAGCGCCAGCGTCACCGCATAGGCCCCGAGCACCGTGCCTGCGTAGCGGTCGAGGTCCGGCACGATCGCGGCCAGGATCGCACTCATGCCCGCGCCTCCAGCGCCTGCAGCGCCCGAAGCCGCCGCAGCCGGATCTCGGTGCGGGTGCGGGTCAGCACCAGGCTCACGAAGAGCAGCACGAAGCCCGCGATCGCGACGAGGAGCGGCCGATAGAACGCGGTGTCGACGTGGCTCGCCGCATCCATCGACAGCGACGGCCCCTGGTGCAGCCCCTGGCTCCAGAAGAACACCGCATAGCGCGAGAGCAGCGCAAAGACCGAGCCGACGAGGCAGAGGACCGCGGTCAGGTCAGCGGCGGTGTCGGGATCCTCGACCGCGCTCCAGAGTGCGATGTAGCCGAGATAGAACAGGAACAGGATGAAGAACGAGGTCAGGCGCGGATCCCACGCCCACCAGGTGCCCCACATCGGCTCGCCCCAGATCGCCCCGGTGACGAGCGCGATCACCGTCATCGTGGCGCCGACCGGCGCCGCCGCCCGCGCCGCCAGTGCCGAGACGTGATGGCGGCGGACGAACCAGACCAGCGAGGCGACCAGCATCATCAGCCAGGCATTGATCGCCATCAGCGCCGCGGGGACGTGGACGAAGAGCACCTTCACCGTCGCGCCCTGCTGGTAGTCGTCGGGGGTGAGGAAGAACCCCCAACCGAGCCCGACCACCAGGCACACCGCCGTGAGCGCCCAGAGCACGGGCAGCATCGGCCCGGTCAGGCGCATGAACTCGGCCGGATTGGCATACCTCCAGAGCGACATGCGCGCCTTCTACTGGCGCGGACGGCAGGGTGCAATCGGGCCTGCGGTCGCAGCGACCGGACCCCGGCCGGCTGTCGGGCCGCGCGTTGACGCTCGCCCGACCCGCCACTATCAGGGGGTCCATGACCCCTGCCCCAGCATTCCGGAGCCCGCGATGAGCTTCACCGTCCCGCCGAGCGCGCCCGCCCGCCCGAACCGCTGCCAGCTCTTCGGACCCGGCACGCGGCCCGAGCTCTTCGCCAAGATGGCGGCGTCGGCGGCCGACGTCATCAACCTCGATCTGGAGGATTCGGTGCCGCCCGCCGACAAGCCGGCGGCGCGCGCCAACATCATCCGCGCGATCGACGAGATCGACTGGGGCACCAAGACGCTGTCGGTGCGGATCAACGCGCTCGACACCGAGTTCTGGTATCGCGACGTCGTCGAGGTGCTCGAGCAGTGCGGCGAGCGGATCGACCTGCTGATGATCCCGAAGGTCGGCAATGCCGCCGACATCTACGCGGTCGACGCGCTCGTCACTGCCATCGAGCGGGCGAAGGGCCGCAGCCGCAAGGTCGGCTTCGAGGTCATCATCGAGACCGCGGCCGGTTTCCGCAACGTCGCCGAGATCGCCACCGCCAGCCCCAGGCTGCAGGCGATGAGCCTCGGCGCCGCCGACTTCGCCGCCTCGATGGGGATGCAGACGACCGGTATCGGCGGCACCCAGGAGAACTACTACATGCTGCCGCCCAAGGACGCGGCCGAGCGGCCGCACCTCTACGGCGACCCCTGGCACGGCGTGACCGCGGCGATCGTCGCGGCGTGCCGGGCCGCCGGGATCCTGCCGGTGGACGGCCCCTTCGGCGACTTCTCGGACGACGAGGGCTTCCTCGCCCAGGCGCGGCGGTCGGCGACCCTCGGCATGGTCGGCAAGTGGGCGATCCACCCGAAGCAGGTGGCGCTCGCCAACGCGGTCTTCACGCCCTCGGACGCCCAGGTCGCCGAGGCGCGTGCCATCCTCGACGCGATGCAGGACGCCGAGGAGCAGGGTCAGGGCGCCGCGGTCTACAAGGGCCGGCTCATCGACCTCGCCTCGGTCCGCCAGGCGCAGGTGATCGTGAAGCAGGCCGCGATGATCGCCGGCTGACGCCCGGATGACCGAGCGCGGCGCCCTCGTCCTGTCGGCGGGAGCCGCGCTCGTCCTCGGGGTAGCGGGCGTCGCCTCGGCGCTCCTGACCGGGTCGGGCGCGATCCTGCTCGACGGGCTCTTCAACGTCTGCTTCTTCGCGACCGCGCTCTTCGCGCTGCGCGTCGCCGTGCTCGTCGGCCGCCCCGACGACGCGCGCTATCCGTTCGGCTACCTGTTCTTCGAGCCGCTCATCAACACGGTGAAGGGGCTGCTGATCCTCGGCGTCTCGCTCTTTGCGCTCATCGACGCCGCGGTCGCGCTCGCCTCGGGCGGGCGCGAGGTCGCCTTCGGGCCGGCGATGCTCTACGCCGTGGGCGCGACGGGGCTCTGCATCGGCGTGGCGCTCCTGCTCGCCCGGGCGCGGCGGCGGCTCGCGAGCCCGCTTGTCGCCGCCGACGTGGAGAACTGGACGGTGAACGCCGTGGTCTCGGGCGGCGTCCTCGCGGGCTTCGCCTTCGCCGCGGTGCTCCTGCGCACCGGCCACCCGGCGGCCGCGGCCTACGTCGATCCGGCGATGGTGGCGCTCGTGGTGCTCCTGTCGATCGCGGTGCCGATCCGCATCGCCGGCGCCGGGCTCGCCGCGCTTCTCAACCGCGCGCCGCCGCCGGCGGTCGTCGCCGGCATGGAGGCGCTGGTGCGCGGCGCTCTCGGCGACCTGCCGCTGCGGCGGCTCTACCTCCGCGCCGTTCAGCCCGGCCGCACCGCCTACGTCACCGTGCACGCGGTGCTGCCCGAAGGCGCGGCACTCGATCTCGCCGGCAGCGATCGGCTGCGCGGCGCGGTCATCGCCGCGCTGGCCTCCCGCCACGGCCCGGTAGTGGTCGACGTGGTCTTCACCGGCGTGGACGCGTTCGCCGCACCGACGAGCGGCTACACGGCGTGAGGCTTTTGCAGCCAGCGACGAACCGGGGCTATGCCCCGCGAGTCCCGGCCTGACGAGCGAACGCATGCGTTTGCCGGGCCGTTCGGCGGAGCGCGGGGCGCGCGGAGCCGAAGGGGCGTGACGCATCGCCGACGGCGCCAATCCGTCCGCGTCCGACCCGGCCGATGCGCCGTGGCGCATCCGCCCTGGGGGGTCGGATGCGGACGGATTTGTCAACGCCAAATCCGTCAAGGAACGACACCGTCGTGCCGGACAGGGACTGGCGCAGACGTCTCAACGTTCTGGAAAGCGGAACAACCTCAACGCCCTGAGCGGCATTCCCCCACTCCGATCGCAGCACCACCACCTTCCCCGGCGCTGTTGCAATCCCCCGCTCGCCGCTCAATATACCGGCCGGAGCGACGGAGCGGACATGCAGACATATCTCGACTTCGAAAAGGGCCTCGCCGAGATCGAGGGCAAGGCCGAGGAGCTGCGGACGCTCGCGCGCAAGAACGCCGAGATGAACGTCGAGGACGAGGCGGCGGCGCTCGACCGCAAGGCGAGCACGCTGCTCGACGAGCTCTATCGCGGGCTCGACCCGTGGCGGAAGACGCTGGTCGCGCGCCATCCCGACCGGCCGCACTGCAAGGACTACGTCGAGGCGCTGTTCACCGAATGGACGCCGCTCGCCGGCGACCGCAACTTTGCCGACGACCACGCGATCATGGGCGGCCTCGCCCGCTTCAACGGCCGCCCGGTGGTGATCGTCGGCCACGAGAAGGGAAACGACACCCGCTCGCGCATCGCGCGCAACTTCGGCATGGCGCGGCCCGAGGGCTATCGCAAGGCGATCCGGCTGATGGACCTCGCCGACCGCTTCGCCATGCCGGTGGTGACGCTCGTCGACACCCCCGGCGCCTACCCGGGCAAGGGGGCGGAGGAGCGCGGTCAGGCCGAGGCGATCGCCCGCTGCACCGAGAAGTGCCTGGCCGTCGGGGTTCCCGTCGTCTCGGTCATCATCGGCGAGGGCGGCTCCGGCGGCGCCGTCGCCTTCGCCACCGCCGACCGCATCGCCATGCTCGAGCACTCGATCTATTCGGTGATCTCGCC